>JARLHF010000040.1 GCA_031292375.1 Chlamydiales bacterium | reverse complement strand
CTCTGTGGCTCCGTGTTTCATTTATTTTCGTTAGAGTCATTCCTATTCCTAATATACAACCCAAAAAACCAGCTTTAAATTTTAATGAACAAGAGCTTAAGTTGTTAACAATAACCTAGTTAAAAATCGAGCTGACGTTAACTATATGCTTGAGCCATTTTTGCAAACAAAAAAATTTAAAAATCGGTCGTAAGCACGGACATGGGAACGTAAGCAATTCTTCATTAACGATATAGATGAAAAGTAGAAATTTCCGAATTTGGTCTTTTCGAAATTGAAAGAGAAAAGATTGCTTGTGATACCGCGAGCCGTTTTTGACTCTTGTCCGCAGTATCACTGCTATCAATCTCCAGATACTGGGAACACTTCGAACTTTTAACTGGCTTAAACTGTATCAAAATTGCTTTGCAATTCTTAGCAGAATCTCATTGGAAATATAATCTAAACCAAACTGCCCTTCATATCCAAGAGAAATAGAAATATCTCTTTTTTTACCGATATTTGCCAAAAATTCTAAGTTGAGTGCTCCCAAATTTTGCACCTTTGTAAAAGACTGCAAGGTAACGAATTGAGGAGAGCCAAAGATCGCTGTGGTTACTTTACCTGTGCCAAAGGGAGCTCTGTTAATATAGCTTCCGCCTTCTTTAAAACAAAGTTGACCAAATGACTTATCAAATGACTGATAAAATGTTACTCCAACTTCTGATTGTAACATGGATAAAGTATGAGATTTTTGATACATATCTAAGTTGCTTGCACCATGTTCCTGTAAACTTCCTTCCCAGTTTACTACCCAATCAAAAGCTGCAAAAGGTTCAATATTACCCCAAGACATATCTATGTCGTATCCTAAACCTAAATGGGGATCTATCTGCCATCCATTCATCGTACCACTAGCTGTAACATCAATACCATCATAGGAAATATATCGTTCATTGTGAATTTGATGAAAAACAGCCCAAAAAGCTGGTTCAATATAGAATTTATCAAGGATAAAACTTCCATAAATTGCTCCAAAGTAATATGGAATATTAGCCTTTCCATAATGGTCGTTATCGTGTATTTGAGAATGGGCAAAACCAAGACATCCACCTACTTGCAATGTATCTAATAGATTATAATCGAGACCTAAAAGAAGAGCTTCTGACATAAAATTAAAGGAGGGGTTTTCACTCTCTTTTGATTGATGAGCGAAGTCAACAAAACTACTAAACCATAAATCAAATGCATTATCTCTTTTCTTAACTGTTGTACATGGTAAACAGGAATTGGAATAAAGATTTTGATGTTGATTCCCAAGAGCAATTGGAGTTGTTTTTGAAGAGGTATGAAAAGCAGAAAATCTTTTATTATCCAAATGCCCACTTACAAGCTGACTTAATGAAAAAACTGTCTGCTGTGTGACAAAAGGGCCAAATGCATTTCTCGCAGGCGATACAATGTTTATAGCGTTTGATTGCTGACTAGTTGGAAGCGTTACCAAAGCAAGATATTCTGAAGACACTGGAGCATAATTATTTAGATAATTTGCAAATGTAAGGTCATTTCCTGAAAGCCCATTTGTTGAGATTGACTGGACTTCATAAAGCAAATAAACTATGTCAGAACCATAAGCTAGGTTAAATAAAAATCCGGGAAGAGCTCCACTTACGGACGAGGCAAACTCACCTGTATAAGCTCCGGAAAGAATTGTATATTGTCCGTTTCTTGCGTAATTGCCGTCATCATTTTGTATCAGGGAAACACCCCCACCTAAAGCGATGTTTCCTCCTCCAACATTAATAATTTTTGATGAACGTGAGGAATTGAGTTCAATTTGAGTAACAGAAGAATTGCTAAGAGTCAAGTCAGCATCTGCAGTATTGAATGTGATTATGCCAATGGAGTTTCCCGGTGATAAAGTCCCATTGATGGTTCCCCCAGCTGAAATAGTTCCTGTTCCTTTAAGGGTTGCTCCTGAATTTATCGTAATTCCACCAGTAATTGATCCATTAACTACAAGTTGACCTGCTTGTGCTGTTGTTCCTTCTGTATAGGTGTTTATTCCGGTTAAAGTAAATGTTCCTGAGCCTTTTTTGATAATCTCACCACGACCTGAAATCACTCCCGCATAAGTAGTATCATTTGAATCTCCCAGCGTTAATGATCCTACATCACCATTATCAAAAGTTACGTTTCCTCCTAAACTTCCTCCTCCTGATAGATTCAAAATCGTATTAGAGAGACCTGGGTTATTTAGTTCAACTCCGGCAACATTTGCAAGCACAATAGCAGAATTGTGAGAAAAAGCGTCATCAAACCCTGCCCGAAAAATCCCCTCATTTACAAAAGTTGTGCCACTATAAGTGCAAATATTAGACGTACTCAATATATCTGATCCTGTTTTAATAATCCCTCCAGTACCCGTAATTGATTGACAAGCAAATTGCGCATCGGTAATTATTGAAATATCATTTTGAAGAGAGAGGGTTGTATTGCAAGAAGCGCCTCCCGTTGCTTCATTTACGGTAATAGAATCATAAGTATTTAATGTGCCATTATTTAGAGTAAAAAAGAGTGCAGTGGTAAAATTCAAACTAGCTATACTAAAAGTTGAATCTACATTGCCACCGGCAAAAGTACCTGCGGCATCAGTAAACGTTGCAACATCACTAGAACTATTTGGAACTGTATGAGGATCCCAAGTACTTGGCTCGGACCAATTGCCGCCGTCTTGAATCCAGCTAGCAGAACCGGCAAACAGTTTTATGTTTAAAACTATAATCGCTAAAAAAATCAGTGCAAATCTCATCCAATAATCCCCTGAATAATCTCAAAAAGAATTGTGATCTTTTTTTGGATTTATAGAGATAGTATTTTTTATTGTTAATGTCCAGTAAATTGTGCAAAAAGGTCATGGTTAACAGCAATTATGAGCGCAACGCTTTTACGAGAGAAAGATTCAATCTAAAATAAAAAATATTACTTTTTTCTAGACAAGAAGGGAAGAAAAATAAAAAATATCCTCTGTAAAAAAACCTTCACATCTTAACACAGAGGATAACTCATTATGTCGAGTGATACTAGTATTAGTCTGGGAGCAGAAGACGAAACATCTTGTGTGATGAAGTTGCTGCATTTTCGGCGAACATTTGTAAAGAAGTTGTTCGCTATTCATGCTTTAAGATATGATCTTACTGTTACGAGAAGAGAGTAAACAGCTTAGAAAAATAAAAATTCTAAATAGCAGAGCGAATTGCAAAACTCAAGAAAGAAACTCCGGATGCTAGATTCGAACTAGCGACCAATGGATTAACAGTCCACTGCTCTACCGCTGAGCTAATCCGGAATAGAAAACCAAATACTATTTGGAAAGCACAGATCTTAGATGAGTCTCTACTTTTTCCGCAAATAGAATTTGTGTTTGATCAAACTTTATCGAAAGAGGTCGTTAAAGAACTCCTTAACTTTTTTAGGAGCCTCTTGAACTTCATCTTTTAATTCTTGCCATTTCGTTACATTTTTTGAAGGTAAAGGTTGCTCTGGTGCTTCTTTGGGTGCTTGTGCACTAATATTTGTAAAGATGTCAGCAGGAATTGCAGGAGAGAGCTGTATATCTTTAAAAATTTCTTTGAACCCTTTGAGATAGGTGAGGGATTCAAGCAAGCTTTTAAAAATAACGGTAAGCGCTGCCTTATAGGCAAGAGCTTGGTGGTTCGTTAAATCATGAAAAACAATGTGGTCTTTAATGGGAATATTCAAAGAGTAAGGCCCAAGCAAGCTGTGTTGTGCTTGTATATTAAGATTATCAATCGTGAGTGTATCAATAACAACTAGTTTTTTAACTTTTGAAACACCATTTTCATTGGGATGTGGAGGTACATCTTGGAAAGAGAGGCTCTTAAATATAGGTTTCCAATTGTTATCACTACCTGTCAAATTATTAAGTTCTATATAGATAGTAGGATTTTTGATGGTAATTGCTTGAATATTAATGGTATCCTTAAATAGCGTAGTATAATCAAATTTGACATCAACTTTTTCAGCTTTAAAATTATCGGCTATAGATCCACTCGTAGGATTCACGATTCTAACACCAGAAAGTTCAATTTCTCCAAATCCAAGGCTTGCATTCTCTACTACAACTTCTGATTTGAACTGATTAGAAAGGAATGTGGAAATAATTGATGCGCTATTGGCATTGAGATAGAAGAGGCCAAGGATGATAACAACAGCAAGAATAATAACAAGAAACAAAATAATTTTTTTCATTTTTACACCTTTAGGAATGTTTTTTCTGCAGCTTATACACAAACAAGTTCAAGAATTGGTTTTTGACAACGCGAAAGCTTTGGCGCAGTCAAAAAACAATTAGACTTCTTGCGTAATTACATTTGCTTGTTAAAATTGTCTTTTTTGACATCTTTATCGTTAAATTTTTCAACCATATGTATGTTCACATATGCTTGAAAAATTTATCAATAAATCTACTCAAAAAATTTCAATTTTTCTAAGCAAAGCTAATTATGCAAGAAGTCTATTCTTGAACTTGTTTGTGTATACATAAATGAAAATTTTAAAAAAAGAAAAAAGGCCTCCAAATAGGAGGCCTTACGGATAAGATAGGGCTTTTAAATATTAGTAGTCCATGCCAGGAGACATTGCAGGAGCAGCTTTTTCTTCTGGAATATCAGCAACGATAGCTTCTGTTGTAAGAAGCATAGAAGCAATGGAAGCTGCACTTTCAAGTGCAAATCTTGCAACTTTTGTTGGATCTAGAATACCAGTTAAAATCATGTCTACATATTCATCAGTAAGTGCGTTATAGCCATGGTTAACGCCAAGGCTACGTACTTTTTGAAGAACAATAGGGCCCTCTTGGCCTGCATTTTCTGCAATCTGACGAAGAGGGGAGCTCAGTGCTCTTGCAATGATAAGCATACCCACTTTTTCATCGCCAGAAGATTTGGCAGCAAGCTCTTCAACTGCAGGAATGCAGCGAACAAGCGCTGTTCCACCACCTGGTAGGATGCCTTCTTCAACAGCTGCTTTTGTTGCATGCTGAGCATCTTCAACTCGGTCTTTTTTCTCTTTCATTTCAACTTCAGTTGCAGCACCCACTCGAATGACAGCAACGCCGCCAGTAAGCTTTGCAAGGCGTTCTTGCAGCTTTTCTTTATCGTAATCGGATGTGCACTCTTCTATTTGCTTTTTAATGTGAAGAACGCGCTCTTTTACAGCCTCTTTTTTACCAGAACCCTCAACAAGTGTTGTCTCTTCCTTACTGATAACGGCTTTTTTCACACGGCCAAGCATGTCGATGCCAACAGTTTCTAATTTTAGGCCAAGTTCTTCTGAAACGACTTGAGCACTTGTAAGAATGGCAATATCTTGAAGTAGAGCTTTCCTTCTGTCACCAAAACCAGGAGCCTTGACAGCACATACTTTTAATCCGCCTCTCAATCTATTGACAACGAGTGTTGCAAGAGCTTCACCCTCAACATCCTCTGCGATGATGAGCAAAGCCTTTCCTGTTTCTGCGACTGCTTGAAGGATAGGCAAAAATTCTTTCATAGAAGAGATTTTCTTTTCGCTGATAAGGACATAGGCATCTTCAAGGACGGTTTCTTGTGTCTCTGGATTTGTCATGAAGTAAGCAGATAAATAACCTCTATCAAAGTTCATGCCCTCAACAACATCTAAAACAGTTTCAAAGCCTTTTGCCTCTTCTATTGTAATTGTACCATCTTTACCAACGCGCTCCATGGCTTCTGCAATAATGTCTCCAATTTCAGAATCGTTATTAGCAGAAATGGTTGCAACTTGAGAGATTTCTTTTTTATTTTGAACAGGCTTGCTAATTTTTTTAAGCTCTAGAACAACTGTTTTTACAGCCTTTTCAATACCACGCTTAATATCCATTGGGTTTGCACCCGCTGTAACATTGCGAAGGCCTTCGCTATAAATTGCTTCTGCAAGTACTGTAGCAGTTGTTGTGCCATCTCCTGCTTTATCAGCAGTCTTGCTTGCAACTTCCTTAACCATTTGAGCACCCATATTTTCATGGCGATCTTCAAGTTCAATTTCTTTTGCAACAGTTACACCATCTTTTGTAATGTGCGGTGCACCAAAGGATTTATCGATAATAACATTGCGCCCTTTAGGACCAAGTGTTACTTTCACTGCCTGAGCAAGTGTTTTTACCCCATTTAAAATCTTTTGACGGGCATCTTCTTTATATCTAATGTCTTTTGCCATATATTTTAGGATCCTCTTTATTTAGTTATTCAACAATTGCAATGATGTCATCGGAGCGTAAAATCATGAGCTCTTCGTCGTTGAGAGTGACTTCTTGCCCAGAGTATTTGTCCATTAAAATGATATCACCTACTTTGACAGGGATAGGAATAAGATTTCCGCTTTTATCTTGTTTGCCAGTACCAATTGCGATGACTTTTGCAGTCTCTTGTTTTTTCTTTGCGCTTTCTGGAAGAATGATGCCGCCTTTAAGGGTTGCTTCTGCTTCTAGTCTTTTTACAAGTATACGATTTCCAATAGGTTGTAGTTTGGTTTGGTTTGTCATATGCGTGACTCCTTGAAAGTAGGTTATGTTTCGCTCGAAATGGTTATTTTTTGTCCACTCGATGATCTAATGATGGACACATTAAGATAGATGGTGATTTTTTTGCAAGGGGATTTAGCAGTTAAATTGCGAAACTGCTAAGTTGTTAGCAATTTTAGTTCATTTACAAGCGTTTTAAAACGCTCAATTGCAGCCTTAACAGGAGTTGTGCTTCGCATATCAACACCTGCGAGCTTCAGAGTATCAATGGGATATTTGCTACTGCCACTTTTTAGAAAAGTAAGATAATTATTTAGGTCTTGATCTGATCCCTTTAAAACTTTATCAACAAGTGCAAGAGCTGCGCTAATACCTGTTGCATATTGATAAACGTAGAAATCGTAATAGAAGTGGGGAATGCGTGCCCATTCAATATCTATAGCATCATCTATGCACACAGACTCTCCAAAATAAAATTCATTTAATTTTCTATATTCTTTTTTAAGAAGAGCAGGGGTAAGCGGAATATTTTCTTCTACAAGTGTATGAATCATTAATTCAAATTCAGCAAAAAGCGTTTGCCTAAAGAGCGTTGCACGAATATCCTCTATTTTTGAATTGATAAAGAAAATTTTTTCTTCTTTACTTGCAACCCTCTCTAAAAAATATCGGGAGAGCAATTCTTCATTAAAGGTGGAAGCTACTTCAGCTACAAATATAGAGTAGTTTGAATAATGATAAGACTGTGTTGCTCTACTAAAATAGCTGTGCATCGAGTGCCCACACTCATGCGTAAGTGTAAATACATCTCTTACAAGTCCTTTGTAGTTCATAAGAATATAGGGATTGCTATCAAAACAGCCGCTAGAATAAGCGCCGCTTCTTTTATTCTTATTTTCATAGCGATCTACCCAAAGATCCCTATTCAAGCCTTTTTTTAATATTTCTTGATACTCTTTTCCAAGAGGAGCTACCGACTCAATTACAATTTGCTCTGCTTGCTCATATTCCATGTGAAAATCAAGCTCTTTGGTAAGAGGCACACTCATGTCGTAAAGATGCAATGTATCCACTCCCAACACCTTTTTTCTTAAATGCATGTATTCGTGCAGCGCACCAATTTCGCATCTTACAGCCTCAATAAGGGATGTGTAGACACTTGTATCGATATTATTAGGTTTTAAAGCGGCTTCAAGAGAGGATTTATAGTTTCTAGCTTTTGCATTGAATTGATGAGAAAGCATTTGTCCATCAATCAAATTACATAAAGTATTTTCGTAAGTCGCATACTGTTTGTGGAGTGTATTAAATGTGTTTTCTCTAAGAACTCTATCTCTACTTTGCATGTAAGAGTAATAACTTCCATGAGTTAATTCTTTTTCGACATTATTTGCATCTTTTACGCAAGGAAATTTAAAGTCTGCATTATTCATGGATGAAAATGCTTTATATGGTGTTTGCAGAGCTCTTCTAGCAAGTGCAAGTAACTCTTCTTCACGGGAGGATAAAATATGTTCTTTTAATGACAAAAGCTTTTCTAGATGAAAATGAAAAGATTCAAGCACAGGTGATTTAAGAAGGGTTTCTGGAATCATGAAAATCTCTGGTTCTAACCAGGCGGACTCTTCTTGGAAATGCTGTAAAAGAATCTGAGTTTTTTCATGGATCTCTTTATTTTCTGTAATCGTAATCTCTTCATCATGTTTTAGATGAGAATAGGTGTAGATTTTATCAAGACCACGAGAAATTTCAAAATAGGTCTTTAGTGCACCTAAAAGCACTTCAGGACCCTCTTTTAAACGTCCTTTAAAGGCTTGTAGTTCAGGCCAGAACGGGGCTGTATCTCTTCCTTTAAATTTTAAAAAGTCTTTTTCAAAGAGTTCTTTATTTTTGTAAAAAGCAGAAAGGTTCCAAGTATTTTTGGGATCGACTTCATCTCTTGTAATTAGCATTGTCATTCACTTTGGTTGATGTAAGAATATCAACTTAATAGTTGATGTTAAATTTGTTTTCAGCAAGTTGAAGTATTGTTTGAACTGCAATTTCTGCATCTTCACCAATAGCTTCAACTAAAATTTTTGAGCCTCGGTGCGCAGAAAGCATTAAAATACCTAAAAGTGATTTTGCATTCACGCATTCTTTTTGGTAGGTGAGTTGAACTTGGGACTTAAATGACGCTGCACATTTAACCAATTCTGTTGAAGGTCTTGTATGAAGTCCTTTATCGTTAGAAACGATAAAAACTCCTTGTGCTTTTGTTTGTGCTACGTTTTTATTCATAATAAAATTTGGAGGGTGGTAAGAATTGTTTGTGTGCTATCCCTTATCTTTAATTTGGTTGTTTTTGGCAATTACTTTTTTAAGAATCTTCAATAGGAACAGTTTTTTCTAAGACTTCTCTTGTACAATAGACGGGTACATTATTCATGAGTGCTAGCGTAATACAATCTGATGGTCTAGCATCAATTTCTACAATGTGTTTTTCTTCTCCAATTTGTTGCTCAATAAATAATCGTGCAAAATAGATGGTGTCTTGAATATCACTAATAACAACTTGCTTTAAATGTATATTCAAACCTTTAAATATCAAGCTGATAAGATCATGCGTAAAGGGTCTTGGCCTTTCAGCCCCAGTCAAATACATTTGCAATAATTTGCCAATTTGTGGATCTGTATAGATCGCAAAATTTTTCTCATGTGTTCCAAGAACCACAACTGTATAAGATCTCGTTTGCATGATCTTGTTGAATTTGATAGGAATAAGCTCGGATAACATAATCATTTAACCTGTTTTGAATGGAAGTTCATCACCCGCGTAGATTTTTACAGATCCATCTGCATACCCGACTACAACTCTTTTTGCAATATGAAAGAAAAACCCTATATCGACAACGCCAGTTATGCACCTAATGAGAGTATAAGCTTTTTCTGGGTCTCTACATACAGGATCAAAGTGGATATCAACAATGTAATTACTGTTGTCGGTAATATAAAAAGTGCCATCTGGATTTGTTCGAAGCTTTCCTGTAAATCCAATCTTTGAAAGTTTGTGGAGCGTTGTTTTATAGCAGAAGGGGATAATCTCTACTGGAAGCCCAAAAGCACCCAGGTCTTTCACAATTTTTGATTCATCTACAATCACTATCATCTCTTTGCTGGAAGTAGCTATGATCTTCTCTCTTAAAAGAGCGCCTCCTCCACCCTTAATTAACCTCTTTTGGTGGTCAATTTCATCCGCTCCATCAATTGTAAGATCAATTTGTACAACATCTTCCATATCGAGGATGGGAATGCCTTTGGATTTAGCAAGATCTGTAGATTTTTGCGAGGTTGCAATCGCCCTTATTTTCAAACCCTGCGAGCAGCGAATGGCCAAACTTTCAATAAAACATGCAGATGTGCTACCCGTTCCAAGGCCTACAATCATGCCATCCATAACAAGGTCTGCTGCAAATTTTCCAATTGCTTGCTTTATCTTATTTTGTAGGGTATGCTCCATCATTGTTAAATATCCTTTTAAATTGGGGGACTCATGAATCTTACTGTACAGATCTTGTGTAATTATCTGGAAGATTTTTTAAAAGGATCGCAATTTCAAGACTATTGCCCAAATGGCCTTCAAGTTGAGGGAACACGCACGATTTCAAAAATAGGTGTAGCCGTTTCTGCAAGCCTTGCAACGATACAAGAGGCTGTAAAATTGGACGTAGATGCTTTAATTGTACATCATGGGATATTTTGGAATGGAGATAGCTTTGTCATTTCTGGAAGTAAGCAGAAAAAACTAAAAATTCTTCTAGAAAATAATATCGCTCTTTTAGCTTATCACCTACCTTTAGATGCACATCCAGTAGTTGGTAATAACTGGAAAGCGGCAATCGATCTTGGTATGAGCGATTTATCTTCCTTCAATATAATAGGTGTCCAGGGAAAATTTGCTAATATAGCAGTCGATGGATTTGTTGCAACGCTTGAATCTTATTACGATCATCTAGCAATAGTTGCTCTTGCGGGTAAAAAAGATGTGTCTTCTGCAGCAATCATTTCTGGCGGGGCCTACAAAGATGTTTTACTTGCAGCAAGAGCAGGTGTAGATTGTTTTATTACAGGATCTTTTGATGAGCCCGCCTGGAATATAGCGCAAGAGGAAAGGATAAACTTTATTGCACTTGGTCACACTGCAACAGAAAAAGTGGGTCCAAAAGCACTTGGTGATCATCTATTAAAAGCTTTCAATGTGCAGGTCTTCTTTATTGATACACCTAATCCCTTTTAACCTGAGTTTTTAGCCCGCATTAAAAGCAATGATCATCACATCATCTGTTTTGCCACAAGGGGCCTCTGGTGATTTAAGAATGCGTTGCAATCCATCCATTCTAGCATTTTTAGCTCCTCCAGCTTGAATTTCTAATGCAAGACCTTCTGATTCCATCTGTCTTCTCTGAAAAATAACCCATTCCACATAGTTATTTAGCCGGGTAACTGCTTGCTCTGGAGTGGGTGTTCTTTCTTCTTGAAGAAGAGCTTCTAATTCTTTTCTATCAGGAAGATCTTTGGAAAAAGCTCTTGGCTCTTTTTGAGAATCAAAAAAGGGATTATAAAGAATCAAGGGGAGTAAATCTATAGAGACTATATTGTCCGTCAGACCATCACTTGCAAGGATTACCAAATCCTCTTTTTTAACTTTTTTGGAAAAACCGCAAATATTTTCCTCTTTCTCTAGCCCTGTTCCAGCTAGAATTTGACCGCCTGAGTCACTTTTGCTTCCTTCCTTTCTTTTAACTACGTTTAGCTGAGTTGCAGCATGCTTATCTCCATCAACATGAATCACTACAGAATCACCAAGAGCTGCCCCGTTGATATTATAAAACCCATCAGAGCGCGTCTCCGTTGCTGCAACCACCATCGTTGCAGCTCCAGCGCTTTCAATCTGAGCAGGCCCAGGTGCATTTACAAGTCTTTCAAATAGTTCCTTTCCTCTCTTATCAGGATTTTTGGATGTGAGTAGTGATGGGTTTGAGTCAAGTTCTCTTATTGCTTGTTCACAAAATCCTTGTGCTGCGTGCATAGAAAAAATACCCCCTCCGCCGACTCCATCTGCAAGGCATGCAAAATGCGTTCCATCATATCTACTTCCAACGGCACCACGATCCATATTCATGCCTTCCATGCTTGTTACATAGAATTTTGTTAGGTAATTTTGTGCACAAAATTTATCATCCACATTAGGATATTTCTTTAAATAATATTCAGGTGGCACTGTTGAAGCATGAGAATAAGCAAATGAGCCTTCTGGAGCGACAACAATCCCCTCTGAGCCAATCTTGTTCATTTGTATTATCCTACCAGCAGAGCACACTGGAAAAATAAAGTTTTCAGCTTTGCTAATAGAATCTCCTCCAAAAAGCGCAACCAAGCCAATTGCTTTAATAAACTTAAATAAGCCTCCAATAATCCAGTGCTCTTGGTAGTATGCTTTTTTGCCATTAATGGCAGCTGAGAGGTTTTTATAAACCCTACGTTTTTCATTTTCATCTGGACCAGAAGGCTCTGTTTCAATTGAGTGGATTGCATTTTGTGCAGCAGTCAAAATTTTAGCCAATTCTCCACCTGTTTGAACCCATTGCTCTATGGCTTCAGGCTCGCTAGTTTTAATATCAGGTAGAAGATTTGGTGAGAAATTAGTGGAGGGTGTAACCATAGATAACCTATAACATTCATTTGTTTAGCTTATCCTGATTGTATATCATACATAATTCATATAGTAATTATTTTTTACACCATATCTAACTAGAAAATAATTTATTTTCAATTTTTAGCGCACTAACCATCTTTCAACTGCGAAGCAGTGTTTTACCACGAAGTGGTTACATATTGCTAAGCCATATGTGAAACTGCGAAGCAGTGTTTTACCACGAAGTGGTTACATACTGCTTCGCAGTTGAAAGATGGTTAGTCATATGCCTATGCTCAATTCCCTCAAGTTAATTGGTATACACAATCCTCACTATAAGGATTTAGCCACCATCTTAAAGAGTGTGTTGAACCCTGTCTCCTGTTAGAGGTGTAGAAGGAGCTGCAAGATCTAGAGCATTTATAAGCTGAGATGCTACACGCTTAACAGATGGATTTTTGGGATTTACAATAATCTCGCGTCTTACAAATTCACGGTCTGGGCTTTCAGATTTTCTTCCATTACTTGCAGCAAGATTTGCTGCTACCCGCGCAATATTCTCGGGCGTAAGAGGACTCATTTGCTTTGTCCCTAGCAATTTCTCTTTAAATTTTTGTACATCTGCGCTTGGCTCAGTAATAATTAAATTAGGCCTGTTGGATTGTATAGCAGCTAAATCCATAATTTTTAAGACTCCTTGTTTTTTAGACCTTTACTTTTTTAGGTCCTTGCTTTTGACTATCGGGCCGATTATAGCAAACGCCTAAAAAAAGGAAAGGATTTCTTAAGGTTTCTTAATACTTTAATAAATACAGAAGATGCAAGCTTGTTTAGAATTGGGGTAGCAGTTTATCATCAAGCAAAAATGAGGGGTAAGTTCATGAGCGTGCGAGTTCTTGGTGATTATAACATTGTAAAGCAACTAGGTGTGGGTACTCTTGGAAATGCTTATTTAGCAGAACATCGTTTCATGAAAAGGCACTTTGTGCTGAAAGTCCTGCCAGAGGAGCTTGCTGCTGATAGGGGATTTATTCAGCGTTTCGAAGAGGAAGTAAAGATGCTTGCCCTCTTAGATCATCCAAACATCGTAAAAATCCATAACGTATCTTTTGCTAACGGAGTTTACTTTCTTGTTACGGATTGCATTGTGGATACTGTTGGAGAGACTACAAACCTTGCGCAGTATTTAAAAGATAGAGGACGTCTTCCAGAAGATGAACTTGAAAAATTACTGCGCCAAATTGCAAGTGCTCTTGACTATGCTCATAGCAGACAAAAAGGGGAATCTATCCATAGAGGCTTAAAGCTAAGTAATATTTTAATTGGTAAGGGTAAGAGTGGAAGTCAAGCTTACCTTTCAGACTTTGGATTATCGCGCATCATTGGCGTTGGAACGATTCTTAGTAGGACCTACAAGGTGCTTGCAGATGCGCTTGGCGTTGTGCCCCTTGCATTTGTTGGAGCAAATAAAGAAGAGCGTTATAACGCATCTCCTGGAGAAGCTACAAAAATTTCTATGCTACATGCCTCTTTTTTACAAAGCTATGCATTTTTAGCACCTGAACAAAAACGAATAGAAGATGCACAGAATGTCGATGCAAAAGCAGATGTGTATGCCTTTGGGGTTCTTGCCTATTATATGATTACAGGAAAATACCCCGAGGGTGTTTTTGAGATGCCCTCTGAAAAGGCACCAGAATATAAACTCAATTGGGACATTCTCGTTCTTGGATGCCTCCAAAATAGTCCAGAAAAAAGACCTCCTCTTTTACTTGAATTTATGGATGAATGCCTAAGAAAAGATAGTCATACAGAAAATTTAGTTGTAGAAACATCTTCAGAAAATATTCAAGAAGAAAAACCTACCTCAAATGTTTTAGAAGCAATTAGTATATATCAAGAAGAAACTAAATCTGTTGCCGAAAGAATACAAGAGCGCATTCGCTCAGAATCTGTTGTCACTCAATACCGCCCGGAAGTAAGAGAAGTTAGAAGTATTGAGCCTATTTTAACTGATATGATTCTTGTTAAAGGGGGCGAATACTTTAGAGGTAATAACCATGGAAGTAGAGATGAAATGCCAAGACATCTCGTTTCTATCTCTTCTTTTGCAATTGATATTCATCCTGTTACTAATGAGCAATTTGTTCGTTTCCTAGATGTTGTTGGTGCTGAAAAAGATGCACAAAATCATGATATCATACGTTTTAGAGAATCTCGCATTAGAAGAGTCTCTGGAAAGCTCATCATTGAGTCAGGATATGCAAAACACCCTGTTATTGGTGTGACGTGGTATGGTTCTTACGCTTATGCTAAATGGATTGGAAAGCGTCTTCCAACGGAAGCTGAATGGGAAATTGCATCTCGCGGTGGCATAGAAGATGCTATTTATCCAACAGGTGAAGAGATTGAAAAATCACAGGCTAACTTCTTTAGCTCTGACACAACGGCTGTAATGAGCTATGTTCCCAATGGCTACGGTCTTTACGATATGGCAGGAAATGTGTATGAGTGGTGCCAAGATTGGTATGATTATAACTATTATGAACACTCTGCTCAAGAGCCAGACGAGCCAAAAGGGCCTATCCAAGGCGTCTATAGAGTACTTCGAGGAGGGTGCTGGAAAAGCTTGAAAGAGGATTTGCGCTGCTCTCACAGACACCGCAACAACCCAGGCACCATCAACAGAACCTACGGATTTCGCTGCGCTCTAGATGTTACTTAACACCAGCTCGATTTCCAACTATCTGATAATCAATAACTTGAATAGTTAAAACACGGAGACTTATAATTTATCATTTATGATGCGTTCTACACCGTTTAGGATATCCAAATAAAGTGGTTCTCTAATTTTACACCCTTTGAATGTTACATTTACAGGGACTTGTGTTTGAATTTGCAATCCTTGCAACGACAATTCATGACATAATGCAGACTCATATACACTTTCAAGCAAACCAGGCCCTCCAAGCACCTTATGGACTTCAATAGCTGCTCCAATAATTT
>JARLHF010000039.1 GCA_031292375.1 Chlamydiales bacterium | reverse complement strand
GCGCAAGTATGTAAGAAGTTGAACAGAATGAATAGGATACTCTTTCTCTGTTGCTTTAATTTCAATGATAATTTTATTTTCAACTAGGATATCCAAATAAAGTGGTTCTCTAATTTTACACCCTTTGTATATTACATTTACAGGGACTTGTGTTTGAATTTGCATCCTTGCAACGACAATTCATGACATAATGCAGACTCATATACACTTTCAAGCAAACCAGGCCCTCCAAGTACCTTATGGACTTCAATAGCTGCTCCAATAATTTTATAAGACAAATCGTTATGTATAAAAGCACTCTCCGTGTCTCTGTGGCTCCGTGTTTCATTTATTTTCGTTAGAGTCATTCCTATTCCTAATATACAACCAAAAAAACCAGCTTTAAATTTTAATGAACAAGAGCTTAAGTTGTTAACAATAACCTAGTTAAAAATCGAGCTGACGTTTTTTAAGGTCATGCTAGCTTCCGGTCTTAATATATACACAAACAATTCTTCATTGACGATGTGTATAAGTTGTAAAGAAGATAGGGAAGTTTGCATCGTTTCAGAATACATCTTAAGATAGGCTTTGGGGGGAATGATTTAGGGGGTAATGGTTGTGTGCTCCTTGAGGAAGGCATCGGTTTTTTCTAGGACTTCTTGGTCAGACACTCCTAGTTTTGGGCGGATAGTATACTGAATGCCAGCAGCATCGTAGGGGCCAGAATAATATACTGCATTTATTACTTCATGCTTGCCATCTAAATCATAAGAGAGAGCAAAAGATGCTTTTTGATAGTTATCTTCTTTTGAAGCATTTTCTTGTAAGATTTTACCGTTTTTTACAAGATCTAACATCTTTTCTTTAAGGTAAGCTACAATGCTGTCCGCTGAAATTTTTTTGTCTATATATTTGTTGAGAGTAATGATTTCTGACCAATTATCGCCGTTTTCATCATTAGGAACGAATTCAATGAGTGTGGACTCTTTATTTCCCCAGTCAGAAAGGGATTGAAGAGGGTGGAATTCCCCTGGAATGGTGGCAACGAGATTGTATTGCGAGGACGAAGTCCAGTTAACAGGAAGGATGAGTGTGATCTCTGTTCCTTTAGGAATGGATGAAGGGCTTAACTCATCTGAGGCATAATTGTTTTGAATGATTGTGAATAGGAAAAGAGTAAGAAGAAGCCATTTTTTCATGAGTATCACCTTGAGTTTGCTGTAAAATTTATGGTATAACATGGAAATATTATTGTAAAGTTTGACTATAAAATTTTGATTATATAAAAGAGGCATAAGTTAGAAAGTGGAGCTTATGGATCATGAAAAAATTAGTTTACTTTTGCATCATTCTTGCAGGTCTGGTCGCTGTAGGGCAAGTTGATGCGCAATATGCAAAGCCAGACACTCTTATTAAGGGTATTGGAAATTTAAACCATCCTGTATCTACAACGAGTGTGGAAGCTCAGGCTTTTTTTAACCAAGGTCTTACACTAGTATATGCTTTTAACCATGAATCAGCCTATATTTCTTTTGAAACTGCAGCAAAATTAGATCCAAAGCTTGCTATGGCTTATTGGGGTATGGCGCTTTCTCTGGGGCCAAATATTAATACACCCATTGATTTAGAAAGAGAAAAAAAGGCTTATGAATTAATTCAAAAAGCACTTTCTTTGTCTAATAATGATAAAGTGATTACAGCTAATGAAAAAGAATATATTCAGGCTCTTGCGGCTCGCTATACGGATAATCCAAATCCAGATTATAAAGCGCTTGATATAGCCTACAATAATGCAATGTATGTTCTTATGCAAAATTACCCAGAAGATTTAGATGCAGCAGCATTATATGCTGAGAGTGGCATGGATTTGCATCCATGGGCTCTTTGGACAGGTGATGGTAAGTCAGTGGAAGGAACAGATGCTCTTATAGCCGTTCTTGAGTCAATTATTAAAAGAGACCCTATGCATATTGGTGCAAACCACTATTATATTCACGCTGTTGAAGGGTCTGATCGCCCAGAAAGGGCTCTTTTGTCTGCAGAGAGATTACCTGATTTAGTGCCAGCATCTGGTCATTTGATTCACATGCCATCGCACATTTATATTCTTGTAGGAGATTATCATAAAGCTTTTGTTATCAATGAAGATGCTGTGCGTGTAGATGAGGAATTTGTGAGAGCTAATGGTGTTAAAGAATACATTCTTCACTACACAAGCCACAATATCTATTTTGCCTCGAGAGCCGCTTGTCTAGAGGGTAATTATGCTAGAGCTAAAAAGTATGCAGATAAGTTGAGTGAATTTCTTAAGCCTGAGATCATTGCCTCTATGCCAGATATGGAATATTATACAACAGGATCTTTACTCATAGACTTGCGATTTAATAAATGGAACAAGATTTTAACTGAAAAAGAGCCTCCTGTAATGGTAAAAAACCAGGTTCCTCTTTGGTTTTTTGCAAGAAGTGTCTGCCTTGTTAAAACAAATGATTTAAGTGGTGCTAAAAAAGCAAGAGAGCAGTTTTTACTAGAAAAGCAAAAAGCACGAGCAGATGCGCGTTTTGGATACAATAAATTAAGTAGCATCTTAGATATTGCGGAGCATTATTTGAATGCCTGTATTGCAAGGGCAGAGGGCAAAATAAATGATGCAATAGATCATTTGAAAATGGCAATTGGCTTGCAAGATAGTCTTGGGTATAATGAACCGCCCGATTGGTTTTTTCCTATCAGAGAGACTCTTGGGGCAACTTATTTTTTAAATCAACAATATGAAGAGGCTGCTAAGGTTTTTAAAGAGGATTTAAATAGACATCCTAGAAATGGGCGTTCCCTTTTTGGATTATTACAGACATTAAAGGCTCAAAATAAAACAACAGATGCATTTTGGGTGGGTGAAGAGTTTAAAAAAGCTTGGAAATATGCTGACACGGATTTGAAAATGGAGAATCTATAAGTAAATGGCAGCTTTATTTTTAGTCAGTTTACTTGCCATGATTGCAGTATTATTCTCGCAAAGAAAATGTGCTATTGCTTTGTTGTTGGTTTTACTTATTGGTGCATTGCTTATGCTTTGGCACCATGCAACGACTCTATTAAAAATTAATTTGTAGTGGTATGAGAGATGGTAAACATACAAAAGAATTGTAATGCTCTGATTGTAATCATTATTTCCTTGATACTGCTTGGAGCCTATGGAGTGCAGTTTTTAGCTCATGAGCAGCCATGTCCTCTTTGTATGCTTCAGCGTCTTGCTATGTTAAGTGTTGCAGCTGCTTGCTTATGTAATATACGCTTTGGTATACACATGAGTCATTATGCTGTAGTATTATTGAGTAGCTTTGTTGGCGGCCTTGTTGCCTTGAGACAAATTTCCTTGCATGTATGTCCTGGGTTTAGTCCCTCCTTTGGTATGCCTGTCTTTGGTTTGAGTCTTTATACTTGGTCATTTGTTGTTTTTGTGTGTTGTATTGTAGCTGTTGCTTTTTTATTATTTATTTATGATCCAAGAGAAAATCCCCAAGTAAATGCCCCTTTAAATGCACTTGCTAAGTGGAGCTTTTTTTTAATTTTTGTAATTTGCCTTGCAAATATCATTACAACCTATTTGCAATGTGGATTTGGCGCTTGTAATGAGTGATTACGCCACGCATTTAACTGATCTAGAGTAATTCCAAGACCAGTTAATCGACTCGAGTCCATTAATTCTAAGTCTTCTAGTATATCTTCTTGAAAATCTTGTTGATTATTTTTGGGAATCATCTTTTTAGTTTCAGTTAAAATGTATTGGTTCATTTTGGTTTTAGTAAGTTTTTGGAGAATAATTTGCCTTATAATGGCGCGGCGCTCTTCGCGGTAGCGAATGCGAACTTCATCAAAGCCCATTGATTTTACCGTAGAGTCATATGCTGCACAAGTTCTCAAATAGGAATAGACATATAAGTCGGCTAGTGGATGTATATCTTGAAGCTCATAAATAGAAATCATTGCGGACATATAATCATCTCTTTCAATGTCGTTAAAAGAGAGCGGTACAAGATTTTGAGTAATTAATGGGATATTTGCTAAAAGACGAGCCGTTCGTTTATTGACATTTGAAAAGGCTTGTAGATAGCTAATATGAATAAGTAAAAATAAGCTTTGTTCAAAAGGGTCTTGAATAAGGGTGGCTTTTTGAGCAATGCGTTCAAGTTGAATTTGCAGGCGTTTTGAGTCTTCAAAAGGAATATATGTTGATCCTCCAATACGTACTCCATGATCTCTTACTTTTCCTGCATATTTTGGCTCGACAAGGGAGTCTGCAAGTAGGTAATGAATTGTATAAATTGTTTCAGTGTTTATTGTAAGGCGTCTTGCATTATCAACTAGATAACGTATTCCTTCTTTGTGATTTAAAATCATGACCTTTTCCTCATCGAGCCTGCCCTCAGCGCTTGTTCCTTGAATAAGGAGACGTTCTGTTTCCAATAGAGAGTAGGTATTTCCTTCTAATCTAGATGAATTATAGGAAAGATCAACAAGCAATCGGTTGAAGATTTGATGAGCATAAGTACCAGAAGGATCATGGTTTTAAGTGTCTTTATTTCGGACATTTTTACAAGTCTTTTTGTCCGAATTTGCATTATTTGACGACGCGCAAGACTTCCGCATAAGTTGTAAGGCCTTTTTTGACAAGTTCCATGCCATTATCTTTTAAGCTTTTCATGCCTTCTTGTAGAGCGTGTTCTCGGATAATATTTGTGTCCGCACTTGTTGCAATTTGCCTTTTTAGATTGGATGTGATTGTCATAAGCTCATAGATGCCGTGTCTGCCTTTGTAACCAGATCCATAGCAAGAAGAGCAGCCCCTTGCTCTGAATAGATGAGATAAATTAAGACCTATTTCACTTAATTCATCATCTCTTGGTATGTAAGCTTCTTTGCAAGAAGGGCATAATGTTCGTACGAGCCTTTGTGCTAATATGCCAACCATAGAGGAGGCTATCAAATAGGGTTCAATACCCATATCGATAAGTCTTGGTATAGATGATGGAGCATCATTTGTATGAAGTGTGCTTAAGACTAAGTGTCCTGTGAGCGAGGATTGAATAGCAATTTCAGCAGTTTCTTTATCTCTAATTTCACCAATAAGAATAATGTCAGGATCTTGTCTTAATATGTGCCTAAGTCCCGTTGCAAAGTCGAGATTAATTTTTGGCTGTACACCTATTTGCGCAATTCCAGGCAATTTGTATTCTACAGGGTCTTCGATAGTCATGATATTAATTTCATCGCTATAGAGCTCTGAAATTGCACTGTAGAGTGTTGTGGTTTTTCCGCTTCCAGTGGGCCCTGTAACCAATACAATGCCTTCTGGATAGCTTATGAGGTTTTTGAAGTTTTTGAGCAAAGCTTGTGGCATTCCTATTTGGTTTAAACCAAGGTGTACATTGCTTTTGTCAAGAATACGCAAGACGATGCGTTCACCATTGCTAACGGGTATGGTACTGACTCTAAAATCAATTTCTTTGCCTCCCATTTTAAGTTTAATGCGACCATCTTGTGGCAATCTATGTTCTGCAATATCTAGCTTTGCCATAACTTTTAGACGCGTCATAAGATGAGAGTGGTATTCTTTTGGAGGAGCATGGCGCTTTTGTAAAACACCATCAATTCGATAGCGTACTTTTAAATCATTTTCAAAGGGCTCAAAGTGAATGTCTGATGCTCCCATTTGAATTGCTTCTGTAATGATGACATTTAACAGCTTGATGATAGGAGCTTGCTCTCTATCATCCAAAAGATCATCTATGAAGATTTTGTTATTATCAATGTAAGAGTCATCTGTAAGGTCTGCAATAAGTTGAGAGGCAACTCCTTCATCCTGATGATAACATTTATCGATAGCTTCAAGGATTGCATCTCTTGGCATCCACACTGTTTGAATGGATTTAGAAAAGAGGGCGCGTAGTTCATCGATAACATCAAGATTTAAGGGATCATTGATTGCAACAAACAAGGTAGTATCATTCTCTTTAAAGGGAAGGACTATATGTTTTTTTACAAATAAATAGGGAAGTTGTTTGTAAAACTCTTTTTGAAGTAGATCTAAGGGAAGTTTAGGAAGAATTTCCATGTCAAAGTAACGTGCAAGGGCATGAAAAAAGTCTTGTTGTTCCAATGTGCCTTTTTTTACAAGATCTTTAAAAAATGAGACAGAGTTATTCTCATTATCTTCCAAATCTTTTTCTTGTATTTTTTTAGATGATAAGAGGATTTGAGCAAGATTCATTTATAATACCTTGGACATTCTTGAGCTCTTCCAAAGAGCATATTTAGGCCTCCAGAGAAGGTTTTTTGCCATTCACTTTCCTTTGCAGCTTCTAGGCAATATAAGAATTCAGGTAAGTCTCCTGGTCTTTTGCATAGCTCTTCATGCAAAGCATGTTCTAGTTTGCAGGGTGTGTCATCGATAATTTTAGGTGTTAGAAAAATAAACATTTCAGTTTGTTGATCAGAAAGTTGAGTCTCGCTAAATAATTTTCCAAGACCGGGAATTTCTCCTAAAAATGGAATGGCTTCTACCTTGTCTTGAGAAGTTTTTCTTCTAAGTCCTCCAAGGATAACCGTTTCGCCATCTGGTATACATACCTGATTTTTAATATTTCTTCTAGCAACATCTGGTCTGCTTACCTTGCTTGGTTTAGCAGTATCGAAGGTGATATCTGTTTCAAGAGTAATATAGCGCTTTTGATCCGTGTTACAAGGGTTATTATCTTGGTGGATAGTAGGTGTCATTTCAATAATAATACCATATTGTGCTCTTGAATAGGAATCTTGTAGATAAGGTACTGTACAATTGCTTCCATCTACAATAACAGTTCCATTGTTTAGAGAAATTTCTTCTACAAGTGTAATCTTAGCAGGTGTTTGATTGATGGTTGTGACTGATGGGCACGCATTAATTTGTACATTTTCTTGCGCCAATAAGAAGTTATAAGCAAGATCAAAGGCTGGTATGCCGTTATTTCTTGTGCGGCTTAGAAAAAAAGAGAGTATGCCCTGATTTGCAGGTCCGCAATAGTTAAAAGGTGCACACCCTGTATCAAACCAAGAAAGACAGGTATTGTTAGTATTGCTTGCACAGCCACCTATACGCAATAAGTTGAGACCAAAGTGGTCTTCTTCTGTTACTTTTTTTTCAAATAGAAGAACTTCTATTCGGACCATTTTTTTAGGAACATCTAGGCGTTTTAATAGCTCTTTGATACTAGGTAGAGTTTCTTTTTCTATTACCATAATAATAGAACTGTTTTTTAAATCGACTATAAAATTTTCTCGTTGTTCATGAACTTTCTTGTCATCACAGGGAGTAGGAGGATGAAAGGGTTTTGGATTAATGACTAAATCTGTGTTACATGAGGTCTCTTGCAAAGGAGGTGTACTAGTTTGTTGGGAAGAAGAACCCTCATTTTCGGTTGGAAGAGATTCCATCAGAGCATAAACGCGGCTAAGAACATCTGCAACTTCATCTGCTTGGGCATATTTACAGGTATAACAGAATAGAGTTTTCTCTTTTGGATTTTGCATAGAATCTTCTAGGTCTGCAATAATGCGCTCGGCTTGTAAAATTTCTTCTCTTGTTCCAACTAAAAAGAGTGCTGGAACAAAGCTGTGGATGGGTAAAACTTTAAGGTTTGGAGTGCTAAATATGTTGGGTGCAACAGCTTGTTCTTTTTGACTTAAAAAATAGGCTGCAAGAGATTTTTCTACATCATCTGGATTTAATCTAGAAAGTTGTACAAGTTTATATTCCCTTCCAGAGGGTGCGCTGCAAATAAACTGATGCATGGTAAGAAGTTGCTTAACTTCTTGCACTGTACCCACAATAAAAATATCTCTTCCCATCATAGAAAGTTGCATGCGTTCTGGATGTGCAAAACGTGATAGGAATTGATAGGCCTCTGCTGGATTTTGGTGGCCTGTGGTAAAGATAAAGCAAATGCGCGCTTGTAAAGGTAATAATTTAAGATCGTCAAACTTATTTGTAATGCATTCTAAACATAATGGATTATCTTTTTGGTGATAAACCTCTTTAAGATAAGGATTTATCTGTTTGATCCCAAAGCCAAGCTGAGCTAAAATAAACTCGAGCATTTCTTCCCAAGATTGCTTTGGAATAGGTAAGTGTGAATTAACACTGACGGGTGTTTTAGCAATTTCAGAGGACACTAAGTAAACATAGTTGTATCCATAATCGATAATAAGCTGACCTACAGTGGTTTCCGGTTGGTGCCAAAGAGCATGATTTTCTTCAGAGCCTGTAGATAAAGAGTCTGTACGGAAGGTTTGTTCAATGTATTCAATGTCACTTCGAAGATCTTTAATTTCTTCTAAAAGTTGTTGGTACGCAGAGTTTGGAGCATTTTGCGCACGTAAAATAGCTGCTTGCTCATAGCATGATGTGAGCATGCTGCGTAAATGAAGAAGCTCTTCATTTGATTTTTGTAATTTTTGTTCTAGTGCCTCTCCAAGATCACTCTCACATCTTCCTAAGGTCTCTTTTTTTTCTTGAATGGTCTGCGAAAAAATACAAATAGGCATTGTAAGCAATAATATTAATAGACTTCTTGCATAATTAGCTTTGCTTAGAAAAATTGAAATTTTTTGAGCAGATTTATTGATAAATTTTGAGAGCATGTGTGAGCATATGGTTGAAAAATTTAATGATAAAGATGCAAAAAAAGACAATTTTAACAAGCAAATGTAATTACGCAAGAAGTCTAATAAGGTTTTCATTATAAACCGGGCCCTCTTGTATTATTGGGTGTTTTTATAGAATGATTATTATCCGTATAGGGATTTGAAGGAACATTTTCATATGGTGTATCGTCATTTGTCTGTGTTTGTGGCGGTATTATGGGATAGGCTTTTAGTAGAGGGGTGCTTTTTTGTTTCATCGGTATTTCAATGTCCCATACTTTTGTGCGGGGCGTATTAAATATATGGCCTATGAGGACTTGGTTGCCCTTTACTCTTTTTACGCCATCAACAACAAATAGATCACCTTTAAGCTTATGGCTGACGTAGGCATCAATATCTTCAGGAGTTAAAAGCCTTTTCCATTCTTTTTCAGTGTGTAGCCACCAATCCCCTTGCCGTATGTAAACACGCTTTCCATCGATTTCAAAGAGGAATTCTTTCCAGCTCTTGGCTCCAAGATAATGAAAAAGGCTAACGGTTTTTGCGCTGTTAGATATGAGCTCAGGATATTTTGTCAGCGTTATAGAGCATTTTATATCACCTTCAGTAGGCCATAGAACAAGGTGCATGAGTTTTTCTTCAATTTTTTTAATGTGAAGTAGGGGGTAGCCTTCTGTATTATATTTAGCTTCCTGCCAGCATTCATCTTTCCATATGAGATAATCTCCTTCCTGAACGAAGCAAGAGTAGCCTTCTAGAAAATCGATGCGTTCTTTACCTTGGCTGTGAGCATAAGCATCTCCTCCATGTCTCTTTAAGAAAAGGTCTTGCCCTACCCATTTTGTCTGTTTTCGTGTTAAAAAGGTGGGATCTACTCGCACACCATTCATTTGCCATGAAGTTTTTCTGGAAGGAAGAGTTGTTTTTTTTAGCGTAAAACAGCCGTTTATAAGAGAATTTTCTTTGTTTGAACCTATTTGTGCTGAGAGATTTGCTTCTTTGCACGTGGCTCGAATCCAAAAAGATGCATTTGATTCTTTGCAAAAATGAAAAATAAGTTGAGAGTCTTCTTGATCACGTTCCATTGAAAGAAATATTTTTTCTTCTTCTAAGAAAGAGCAAATTTCTTCTGAATTTTTTATCCCTAGAATGAATTTGTTTTTTTGTAGATTTTTATCTGGTCTCTCAGAGATGCCAAGAAATAGTAGAGAATTTTCCAGGTAGGATAAAAGAAGTTTTGATGGTTCGACATTTGTGTTAAGAACGGAAATTTCCTGGAATTCTTGTTTGATTAAAGGTGTATGCCTATAAGAAAGTTCTTTTTTTTGTAGGGTAAGGGTAAGAGGGCGTGCTGGGAAAAAATAGAGTGAAGCTAGGCTAGTTATTGCAAGCAATATCAAAATAGATAAAAGTTGTTTTGCAGTAATTAACCATTTAAGTGGTTTGAAATGGATTTGCAATGTCATTTAAAAGGGGGCAAAAAATTAAATGTTATTATGTGACATGAGTTATGTAAGAGAGAGCATTGTACTTCAAATGCCAATTTATACACAAACAAGTTCAAAATTATATTGCATTCAAAAAAATGGTAGTTATAATCCGGAGTTTAGGGCGTTTGTAAAACTAAAGGAAGTTTATCATGGCAAAACAAACTTGGGATTCAATTAAAGAAAAAGGTAATGAGTATGCACACTCTGTAAAAGAAAAAGGTGCAGATGTACTGAATCAAGTACAGCAAAATCCAACCGTACAAGAAATGACCACTGCTGCAAAGAACAATCCAAAAGAGGCGATTCTTGCTATATTGATCTCTTTGGGATTTATTTTTTCATTTTATTGGCTTGGTAGTTTAGTAGTAGGGCTTGCAGCAGCACTCTATATTCCTTGGAATGCTAAAGAGATATGGGCAAAAGTTGTTCATTTTTATAGAACCTCTGGAAAATTTCCCTCTTTTATGTTAGGCGTTGCCTTCCTTTTTTTGATTGTGCATACTTTTTGGTTTATCTTAGGAGGCGTTATTGGACTTCTTGTAAAATTGCCTTTTGTTAAAAAGGACAAGGAAGTTAGATAAAAAGATTTTGCTTTTCATGGATTTAAAAGTGTATACTCGGGCGTTTTTTTAGGAAGACCAGAGTATGTCGGAGAAAATTATGAATAAGCAGCAGGCTGCAGGCATGCCTGTAGCACGAGAAATTCAAGAAAGAGTAACAGATCTTTTAAAGCGAGAAGTAATTCTCATGAGAGAGATTTTGGCAAACATGCTTGAAGAAGAGCGTGCTTTTATTGAAAAAGATCCAAAAGCTTTGCAAAACGTCATGATGAGACGTGATGCTCCTTTGCAAGCTTTGATGGAAGTAAGAGAAGAGAGGTCTGAAAAGTTACACGAACTTACATCTCTTCTTACTCCTAAGGAGAGTGCTAAAAGCGCGATGAATTTATGCTCTTTGATGGAAGCGAAGGGCTTGGAAAGTTTTGAAGTTGTGCTTTTACAAGATCAAATTGTAGCTCTTATTGAAAAGATGAGCATTCAACATAGCTCTAACGAGCATCTCATGGAACAAACAGTGCCTGTTTGGAAAGAGATGATGTCTGGAGTATTAACGCCAGATTACCCCTTTTTAACCGCTATGCCCATAAGTGAAAAGCGCAAATCTCCTATTTTGGGCGTTATGAACCCAGAGACTTAAAATTAAACTCTATTTTGATTCTTCCTCATTAAAAAATTGGTTTCTAGAAGAAAAAAGGGATCTGCCATGGAGGCAGAATGTTACTGCTTATAAGGTATGGATTTCTGAGGTCATGCTGCAGCAAACACAAGTTTCTGTTGTTGTTTCCTATTTTGAGAGGTGGATGGATCTATTTCCCACCATTTCTGATTTAGCCAAAGCCTCTATTGACGATGTAATTAAAGCATGGGAAGGGCTTGGGTATTATTCTAGAGCAAGAAACATTCATGTGGCTGCTCGTTATATGGTGGAAAACCATGCAGGAGAGTTTCCTGAAAAGCTTGAAGATTGGACAAAAATAAAGGGGCTTGGCCCCTACACAATTGCTGCGATTGCAGCGTTTGCATTTCACAAAAAGACAGCTCCTGTAGATGGAAATGTGTATAGAGTGCTTGCTCGCTATTTTAAGATAGAAGAAGATCTTGACAAAACTCAAACTAAGAAAGAATTGCAAAAAATTGCATTGGAAATACTGCCTAGTAGCAAGCCTTGGATTCATGGTGAAGCCTTAATTGAATTAGGTGCAAAAGTTTGCAAGAAAAAGCCAAATTGCACAGCATGCCCTTTAAAAAATAGCTGTAAAGCTTATCGTCATGGGCTTGCATATGTGTTGCCCATTAAAACTAAAAAAGTTGTGTATGAAAAGTTAGAAAGAAGCGTAGCTCTTTTAATATGTGGTGATCGAGTTTGTGTAAAGCGGTGCGAAAAAAATAAAATCATGTCAGATTTACATGAATTTCTCTATTTTGAAGTAAATGTAGAAAATTCTATGAAAGATCCTGAAAAAATCATGAACGCTTTGAAAGAAAAGGGGCTAAGCCCTCTATTTAAGAGGTCTTTAGAAGAAGTATCTCATTCGTTTACTAAATATCGTGTAAAGCTTTTTCCATACATTTTTGAAATAAAAAATATAATATTGCAGGAGAATGTTCAGTGGGTACCTTTTCAAGAGCTTCAAAAATTAGCCTTTTCTTCTGGGCATAAGCGTATTTTACAGAACTTTTTAAATACTTTGGGTATAAATGAGTAGAGTGATTTTGCACACAGAGGCATCTCTTGGATTTGGCGGCCAAGAAATGCGTATTTTAAAAGAAGCACGTCAGTTTCGAGCTGAAGGCTTTGAAGTTATTTTGGCAGCGCATCCAGATGCAAAGCTGTTTTTGCGTATGCAAGAAGAGGGATTTTTAGTATATCCTATTCGTTTTAAAAAGAAAAATGCGCTTTCTTGTATTTTTAAATTGCTTCGTGTGATTAAAAAACACCGAGTGGATATCATCAATACACATTCATCGACGGATGCATGGCTTGGAGGTATTGCAGGAAGAATTTCTCGCACACCTATCATACGTACAAGGCACTTGTCTACAGCGATTAAGTCAGGACTCAATAGCCGCATACTTTATAATGTACTTGTGGACTATGTTATAACAACTTGTGAAGAAATTGTTCCTGTAATTAGGCAGCAAGCTCGCCTTAAGAAAAAAGGTTGTAAATGCATTGCAACGGGTGTTGATTCTAGCGTTATTAACGTATCTAGTGCTGAAGTAGAAGCGTTTCGCAAAAGATATGGAATTGAAGCGCAAGATTGTGTAATAGGCACACTTTGTGTGCTTCGCTCTTGGAAGGGCCTCAGCGATTTTTCAAAAGCGGCTCATCTTTTAAAAAATGAGCCCAATTTAAAGTGGTTGATTGTAGGATCTGGTGGTATGACAGATATTTTGAGCCAAGAGATAAAAGAGTATGGGCTTGAGGGTAAAGTCATTTTGACAGGTCATTTGGAGCCTCCTTTTATTGCTATCGCCGCTATGGATATTTTTGCGCTTTTAAGTACTTCTAATGAAGGAATTAGCCAAGCAACACTTCAGGCAGCTTATTTACAAAAACCGCTTATTACTACGCCGACAGGGGGGCTTCGAGAAGTATGCCTTTCTGGTATTACCGGAATACTTGTAGAGAAAAAATCTCCTGAACAGGTCGCAAAAGCCGTAGAAGAACTTTTAGATGAGAAAAAAAGAGCTCAATATGGCAGGGCTGCACATGCACTTGTTATCGAAAAGTACACTTTTCAAAGAACGATTGAAGAAACAAAGCGCGTGTATAATAGACTTCTTGCATAATTACATTTGCTTGTTAAAATTGTCTTTTTTTGCATCTTTATCGTTAAATTTTTCAACCATATGTTCACATATGCTCTCAAAATTCATCAATAAATCTATTCAAAAAATTTCAATTTTTCTAAGCAAAGCTAATTATGCAAGAAGTCTAATGAGGTTTTAAGTGATTTTTTCAAAGAGCTTTAGGTACTTGTAGAAGGCTGTATTGCCATTGTAGGTGGAGATGAGAAACCCTTCATAACCCCCAAGAAAACCTCTTTTTAAAATATAGCTCTTGAAAAAAGCAAAAAGGCCATGTGAAATTGCTTTGAACACAGACGATTTTTTTTTGTCTTTATTTTGTTCTGCAAATAGTGTGCTGTAGTGCTGCATTTTAGTAAGAAAATCTGCTATAGAGCTGTAGGGGTAATGATGAACGGGATTGGTTAATTTAATTTCACTCATATTTACTTTCAGGACTTTTTCGTGGACTTTATCTTCAGAGAACTTTGTAGTTGTTTTATTATAAAGGCGTGTTACGCGCTCTGGATACCATCCACACCACTTAATTTGTTTATTGCAGTAGTAATTAAGCCTTGGAAAAGAGTAGACACACCTTTTGTTAAGCTTACTATTTTGAATTTCTTGTAAGAGTTTTGAAGATATAATTTCATCGCTATCGATAGAGAGGATCCAGTCGTGCTTAGCGAGGTTTGCTGCGATATTGTGAACCTGGCCAAACCCTAAAAATTCTGAGGTATAAAGAGATGTATTTGGAAAGTTTTTTGCAATTTCTAAGGTATTATCCGTGGAACCTGTATCGAGCAGGACGACTTCATCAAGAGATTTAAGGGCTTCTAATACTTTTTTGAGATGCTTTTCACTATTTTTTGTAAGGATTGTAGCGCTTATCATAAGAAGTCTTAGGGGTGGACAAGTATTTGTAGGGCCGAAAGGATTCGCTCAACATGCCCCAAGACTTTAACTCTTTGCTCCATCCATATGATGGTGCCTGCTTTATCCACAATGAAAGTAGAGCGCTCGATAGTAAGTCTTTTGATGCCAAAAAGATTTCTCTCCTTACATACACCAAAAGCGTTGGCAAGAGAGCGATCTTCATCTACTAGCAGGGTATAGTTGAGGCTGTGTTTTTTAATGAATTTCTGGTGAGAAGTGGCATTGTCTGGGCTTACTCCATAAAGGGAAATGCCTTTATCTAGAAATTGGTCAATATGGTCTCGAAAATCACAAGCTTCCTTAGTGCATCCTGGAGTATTATCTTTTGGATAGAAGAAAATTACAGAAATTTTTCCACGTAAATCTGCGTCAGTTATAACATTATCATTAGCATCTTTTAGCGTAAAGGTTGGAAGCTTTGATCCGATTTTAAACTGTACTTCAGAAGTCATAGTGTTCACACTTTTGTTTTCTAAATTTTTGTGCTTTATACATGATAATAAGATCTATACCACTGTACAAAGTTAGAAAGCCCTACTTCAAGAGAAGTTTTAGGCCGATATCCCAACTTGCTTTCAGAATGATCTATATCAGCAAAGGTAGAAAGCATATCACCTGGCTGCATAGGTAGATAGTTCAAAATAGCTTTTTTCTGAGTTAATTGTTCAAGAGTGTGAATCATTGTCATTAATTCTTCAGGTTTATGATTTCCTAAATTAAATAATTCAAAAGGATAAGCTTTATCGATTGCGAAGAGAGTGCCTTCAGTAATATCATCGATGTAAGTAAAGTCTCTTAGCATTTTACCGTGGTTAAAAATAGGTAAGGCTTTGTTTTCAAAAAGCGCCTTTGTAAAGGAAAAACAAGCCATGTCGGGACGTCCAAATGGACCATATACAGTAAAAAAGCGAAGGCCAGTCATAGGAATTTTGTATAGGTGATGGTAGGCGTAGGCAATAAGTTCGCCTGCTTTTTTTGTGGCGCCATATAAATTTGCTGGTTTATCTGTTTGATCATTAACAGAGAAAGGGGTTTTTTTATTACAGCCATAAACAGATGAAGAAGATGCATAGATAAAGGGCATTGAGCTTTTTTGCTTACAGACTTCTAGGAGGTTAACAAAACCTTGAATATTAGAAGAGATGTATGAGTCTGGGTGAGTAAGGGAGTGGCGAACACCCGCTTGTGCTGCAAGGTGGACAATATGAGTGAATTCTTGTTTTTGAAAAATCTCATTTAATTTAGTAGCATCGCAAATGTCCCCTTCAATCACATCGATGCCCATTTTTTTTAATAAATGGGCACGATCCCTTTTAAGCTTTGGATCGTAATAATGATTAAAATTATCAAAACCTGTAACTAGGTCGCCGCGCTCTTTGAGCTTTTGTGCTAGGTGAAAGCCTATAAAGCCGGCAGAGCCAGTTAAGAAGACTTTTTTTGAAGACATTTTTTAGCTAACCCTTATGACTTTCTTGCATGGAAAGGATAAAGTGTTTCTCACTTTCTTGCATCTTTTTTTGCATCTTTTTATGCCATTGCCAGGCGCTACCAATGATAGTCGGAAGGTCTGAGCAGGAAGGAGTCCAGTTGAGTAAAGATCTACACTTTGCAGAATCAGCAATAAGAATAGGAGCATCTCCCTCGCGCCTTTTACAAAAGTTTTTATTAACTGTTTGGTTGCAGATGTTTTCAACTTGATCAATTACTTGCTTAACGGAATAGCCCGTGCCAGTTCCAAGGTTAAGTTCAAGTTGAGTATTTCCTGTAAGTAAATATTTTAGTGATCTTACATGTGCTTCTGCCAGATCTTGGACATGTATGTAGTCTCGAATGGCAGTTCCATCAGGAGTTTCGTAGTCGGTGCCAAAGATGTTTATTGAGGGCTGTTTGCCAAGAACAGTATTTAGAATAAGTGGAATAAGATGATTTTCTGGTTCATGATCCTCACCTATTTCTTCGTCAAGATCTGCGCCTGCTGCATTAAAATAGCGAAGGATGCAGATGGGTAAGTTATAAGCTCTGTGATAATCTTGGATGATTTTTTCAACCATGAGCTTAGATCTGCCATAGGGATTGATGGGTAGCTGAGGATGATTTTCATCGATGGGGATATAATGTGGAAGGCCATAAATAGCGCATGTACTAGAAAATAGGAAGGGTATTGTTTTATATGCGCGTATAGCTTCTAGTAGATTGAATGTTCCAATTAAATTATTGTGGTAGTACTTTGCAGGATTTTGAACGGATTCTCCAATTGCTGTAAGTGCTGCAAAATGGAACACGGCAATGGGGTCATATTTAATAAGTACTTCAGAAAGCCTTTTAGAATTGTGAATATCCCCAATTTCTAGAGGACCATAGCAAACAGCGCTTTTGTGCCCACACAAGAGATTGTCATAGGTAACAGGAGAAAATGAGGCTTTAGCAAGAGCTTTTGCAACATGGCTGCCAATATAGCCTGCACCTCCTACAACAAGAACATTCATTTTTGATTACTTCTTACTTATAGGTTGACCAATGCTGATGTATTCAAAGCCCTTCATTGCCATTTCATCCCTGTGATATTGATTTCTTCCATCAAAGAAGGCACAATCTTGCATGTGAGCGATAATGGGTTCAAAATCTAAAAATCTAAATTGTTTCCACTCTGTGACAAGAGCAATCGCATGAGCATTCTTTGAAGACTCTGTCTCATCATTGCACCATGTAATTTGGGATGCATGTTTGATAAGAAGAGGAAGCTCTTTCGCTTTGTTCATAGCAACAGGATCAAATAAGCGAAGAAACACGTTATGTTTTAAAAGCTCTTCAATAAGAATAAGAGAGGGCGCTTCTCTTAGGTCGTCGGTATCTGGCTTAAAAGCAAGACCCCAAATGGCAACCGTTTTATTTGAAAGACCGCCTCTATTTTGAAAATAGTTCTTTATTTTTTCTCCAAGTACCTTTTTTTGCCTGTCATTGACAGCATCGACAGCAGCAACGAGGGATAATGGGTAATCATTGAGCTTTGCTGTGTAGTGCAGGGCTTTAATATCTTTTGGAAAGCAAGAGCCTCCATAGCCGATACCAGCATAAAGAAAATCATTACCAATGCGCTTATCAGAACCCATTCCTTTTCGTACTTTAGTAATATCTGCTCCTACTTTTTCGCAAAGGCCTGCAAGCTCATTCATGAAGGAAATGCGCGTTGCAAGCATTGCGTTAGCTGCATACTTTGTCATCTCAGCAGAGAGGATGTCCATTGTGATGATGCGATCGTGGTTCAGATTGAAAGGGGTGTAGAGCTCTCTCATAATGGCTTCAGCTTCTTTATTTGCAACGCCTAGGATAATTCTATCTGGCTTCATAAAGTCGTGGATAGCATTTCCCTCTTTTAGAAATTCAGGGTTTGAAACGACATCAAAATGGATATGTTCTTTTTTGTTGTTTCTGAGAGTATCTTGTATAACAGATGTAACCATTTCTGCTGTGCCAACGGGTACGGTTGATTTGTTGACGATGACTTTATATTCATTCATTTCTAAAGCAATGGCTTTTGCTGCTTGTTGTATGTAGCTTAAATCAGCAGAACCATCATGCCCAAGGGGAGTTGGTAGGGCAAGAAAACATACAAGAGAAGATGTTACAGCTTCATGATAGTTTGTTGTAAAACTTAAGCGATTAGCTTTTTTGTTGCGCTTGACAATTTCTTCGAGCCCTGGCTCATAGATGGGTATCATCCCATTTTCAAGATTATCGATCTTTGCTTTGTCAATGTCTAGGCAAGTTACATGGTGGCCCATTTCAGCAAAGCAGGCTCCTGTCACTAGACCCACATAACCAGTTCCCACAACAAGAATACGCAATTTTAACTCCACATTGTAATATTTTAAGTGAGAACATCCTAACATAAGTTATGAATTTGTACCAAAAGTTTGTGTGTTAAAGATTGCGCAAATTATATTTTTATGTAAGTATTCTTTGTTAAGAATAGACTTCTTGCGTAATTACATTTGCTTGTCAAAAAAAGACAATTTTAACAAGCAAATGTAATTACGCAAGAAGTCTAATGGGTAAATCAGGAGATGTTGAAATGAGTGCTGTGATGGTAAACTTGGGAAGTACATTGAGAGATTTTCTTTTTCTTCCAGGAGATGATGAGAATACCTGTCGAAATAATCTTGTTCCAAGTGCATGTAAGGATGAGTTTTATTTAAGAAACAGTATATCGGGCATAACACAAATAGTCACCTGGTCCGTTATAAGAGTTTTTAACTGGAGTGGAAGCTGTGAAAAAGATGCTTATTACATAAACATGAGAAATATTCAAAGTATTTGGCATGATGCGTTTAAACTGTTAAAGGAGGCACATGAGCGCTACAATGAGCTTTTAAAGGTCTGTTTTCATCCCGGGCTCGATACTTATCCTGGAGATAAGCCAGAGATAGGGATATTAGAAGATTGGCATTACAATGTAAGACTTGCATTTCAAGAGTCTGGTGGAGGTTGTTTAGAGTTTCAAGTTGCAAAAATTAAAAATATTTTTAAAAATAATCTTAGGTCTGCAGATTTTCGACCCTTTGCAGATGACGCGCTTACTCTATTTCAGAGCGTTCAGACAGATTTTTATTCTACTCGAGTAAGAAGATTACTAGGTTTAGAGTTTCCCTTTGCTGCATTGCAAAAAGTTGCTAAGGGTGAGGAATTGGATAGTGTAGGGCAGCATTCTTGGGAAGTATTTATCAATAAGCTTTGTGAGGCATGTACAAGAAGAGATACTACAGAAAAAATTGGAATAAGGGATCTGCATTACTGTATGAAGGCGCTTGTTTTGCGTATGTCGCTTGGGGATAATAATTCTACAATAAATAATGCTTTGGTGTGTTTGGAATGGCAACTATTCAAAGCCTTATTGGCAAAAAAATGTTATGTGTTTTTTGAAAAAGATCCTATTTATTTAAGATGGGTTGAAAGGCAAGTTATTCCCTCAGCACGTATTCAGTGTGGATCAAAAACAGTACAAATCGATTCTGAAATTCTTGGAAGAGATGAAAGTCAAGGTAATCAACATAGAGTTTTTCGCTTAAGAGATGATAATAGTTTTGTCCTTACGTTTAGTGCATTGAATGAAGTTATAGCTATTTTGGAGCAAAAAGAGAGCGAAAAGAATAACGAATTTCCTGTTGCAAAAATAGAGGAAATGGATGCAATGGGTTTTAGTTTAGTTGAGTATGTAGCAGAGGAGTCAGTGAATAGTGATTCTTGGATGAATAGTGAGGCTCGGTTAGACAATTTTATTAAATTAATTCGTAAGTTTCATAACTGTAAGCATATTCCAAGTAAACTCGAACCAAGTATGATGCGTTTTTGCGATGATGACATAAAGTTTGTACGGTTTGTGCCTTCTTCTTTCTTTGATTGGACTGTACTTGTGAGGTTTATAAGAGCTTCAGTTGGTGATGATGGTGATGCTTATATACGAATTATGAAAGAGTCTGGATTACTCAGGGATCCAGTAGCCAAGTTTTATCAAACTGTTTTGGGAATGATTGTAGCCTCAGAAGAGGACCAGCTCGAAGATTACTACGAGCAGTTTCAAAGTGAATCTCAAAAGGAAACTGTGATAAGGGTTGCGCGCCAAATGCATGCAAAAATTAAAGAAGAGGCAATTTTTTATGTAGAAGAAATTGCATCGCAATACGTACTTCAAGAAAGTGGCCTGCAAACGCCTAAGCGATTTGAAAGGCGCTTTAGGGAAAAGATCGCAGAGGCCATATATAAAAGTTATCTGATTGAGCCTCCTTTCGTTATTTACTCACCAAGAATCATGGGAGAAGTAGCTTTTGATGTTAGGCCGCTTGTTAAAGAAAATCTTTTAAAGATTCAGGTTTCAAGATCATTAGAAAACTTAAAACCAGAAGATGTTGTTGAAGAAAATATTTTAGTTATAGTAAACACAATTTGTGAAGGCTGTATTTATGATGATGAGCAAAGAGAGCAAGTAAAAAAAATATTGGAACATCAGAAAAAACGATTTGATCTTGGCGAGATTTCTTCTATAAGTGTAGATCTAGCACTGCTCTAATAGAAGCTATACACAAACAAGTTCAAGAATTGTTTGTGTATAATTATGCAAAAAGTCTAATAAAGCATTGCAAGGGTGCCATTAGCAGCTTTTAGTGGGCCTTTGCCAAATTCCTTGGTTTGTCTTCTGTAAGAATAAAAATCTTCCTCTTCTGTTACAGTGCAAAGTTGTGCGACTTGAATGTGTGATTTTAGCACACCGCAAGATTTAAGCTGTTCTTTGCTAATTTCCCAAAAGTCAAAATAATTTTCTTTTATTTGAAAGGGCCAAAAGGCCTCTGGAAACTCACTTTTATAGTTAATAAATTCTGCAAAATTTGGGCCAAGGCTTGGGCTAATGCATACAAGGAGGTCTTTGGGATCGCTTTGAAAGTGTTTTTTCATTGCATGAATAGTTGCTTTATAAATGTTTTGTACGCTTCCACGCCATCCAGAATGTACATTTGCAAGGGCATGGTGGATAGGATCATAAAAAATAGCTGCTTGGCAATCTGCATGTGATATGAAAAGAGCATGGTTTTTTGATGCTGTAAGTAAACTATCACACTTTGAGATATAACTAGGATGTGATTCAGTTACAAGTGTGGTGTGAATGCCATGCATTTGATATGCTGCAGTGACTCGTTTCAAATTGAGAGAATCTTTGATTAGGTCGAAGTTTTTTTGTAGATGAGTAGGCTCATCGATGGTATGTAGGCCAAGATTTAAACCTATTGCAGGATTGGATCCTCCTTTTTTTGTAAAGACGGCATGGACAAGGCCTTTAACATTATCTAAGAGTTCAAAGGTAAGCCACTCTAGCCCATTTTTTTTATGCCTTTGCATAAATAAGTAATTCTCTTTCTGTCCAAGTTTTAAACCATTGCTGAATATTTTGGACAGCTTCTTGATAGATAGAGGCAACTTCTTCTTCTAAAATAGCGCATGCATCTATGAGAGAGCATCCTTTTTTCAAAAGGCGAAGTAATTTATATTGTCCTGCTGTAATAGTTTCCCAGTGAACTGAGCTATTATTAGCATTTCTGTAGATGAGGTAGTGATAGGTATCATCTTTTGGAAGAGATGGAAAATCATTTTCTATCCAATGATCAATGCTTTCTTTAAGGAAGCTATCTCTAAAAATAAGAAAGGGACCATCACATTTAAAGAGATGCACGTGGGGTTGTAATTTAATTTTTATAGAAAGCATGTCGGCAAGGTCATCAGGAGTTTTGTTTTGTAATGAAAGAGGTGGGTAGGATTTTGCAACAAAGCTTTCTTGAAAGGCCCAATCGATTCTAGAGAACATGAGAATAACAGCTTTGTCACTTTCTTTATAGTTGCGACTTATCCAAAAAGGCATTTTCCTTCCAAGCTCATGTAAAGACCAAGTTTTAGAAGGAAATTTTGTTAGATAGGGTGTTACAAGCTGCATATTAAAGTCATAGTAGCCAAAAAGACGTGCAACAGTTGGAAAGATCTCTTGAAGGGTTTTGTAAAGGCGCCACCAATATTGTTGATTGTAAATTTGTATGCGTTCATGAGGTTGTAAAAAAGCATTGGGTGTAACAAAATTAGGAGCTTCTGTTTCTAGAAGAGTTCCTCTTGGTGTGGTGTTGGATGATTTTTGCTCTGAGTTGAGTGGTTGTGTAATGATGCTTGCAAACCAAGATTGGATCTGTTTTATATTGTCAGGGCATGGTGTAAGTGATGATTTCATTATTTTACACTCGCTTCAAGAAGGTTCTTTTGGAATTCTTTTGCTTTTAAAGCCTCTTTCCATGTCTCATCAAAGCTTATAAAGTCATCATCCCATTCCAAAAGGGTTGCTGCGTTGCCTGTTTGTGGCCATACTTCTGCGTAAAGATCCCATACATCTTCTTTAACATAATTATTGTGTGTGTCAAGTACATGTGTGCCATGATCTGTGTGGCCTGCTATGTGAATCTGGATAACGCGCTCTAATGGAATATTACGGATATAATCAGATGGGTTAAAGTTGTGATTTCTGCTTGAAACATAAATGTTATTGACGTCTAACATCATAAAAATGTCTGCTTTTTCTACAACACTGCTATAAAACTCCCATTCACTCATTTGATCTTCTTTATAAGAGACATAAGAGGAGAGATTTTCTAGAGCAAAGGGTAATTCTAGATAGTCTTGAACGATGCGAGCTCTTTCTACAACATAGTCAATGACTTCCTGAGTGTAGGGAAGAGGTAGCAAGTCATGATAATGTGCCCCCTCTAGGTGTCCCCAGCAAAGATGGTCAGAGATCCAAGGCGTCTTAGTTCTCTTTGCAAGAGCTTTTAATTTTTTTAAGTAATTAAAGTCGAGAGGATCTGGGCTACCAATGGCAAGAGATACGCCATGCTGAGTTACTGGGTATCTTTCTAGAATCCTGTCTAAGTTATCCAGAGCAGGACCTCCCTCTACCATAAAATTTTCACTAATGATTTCGAACCAATCAATCGCAGGTTGGTGTTGAAATATATCTTTATAATGAGGAACGCGCAGGCCAATGCCAATGCCTAGATCTGTCTTGGGTTTTTTTTGCACAATTTTGCCTTGGCTTATGTTGAAGGATTTTCTACTGTCTGAATAGAAGCTGCATACTGTAGTGCTAAATTGAAATCAAGTTTTTTTGTAAGGGCGATGGCCATCCAACGACTTTCTGGTGGCAAGGATAGAAAGAGAGTCTGTAGATCTAAGGGAAGTTGTTTGATAAAAGATTGTTCATTTTTTGGAAGCCTTTGAATATCTATTTCAGCACCATGTGTTACAGCTAAATCATATTGGTTATTGTGTAAAAAACGAAAAATTTGTGATTGCGTTGCGTCACTGAGCGATAAAAAGAGCAATTGTTTATCAAAAGGTAATTTGTGAATAAATGCTTGTAAATTGCTTGGAAAAGAATCGATTTCTAGTTGTAGGGCCTCGTGTACAGCGTGATTGGGGCTCATGTCTTCAGCATAGTTTAGGGCGGCTTTTGTTGGGTCATCATCGAGTATGAGAAATAAGATTTTATTGGGTTTATCTAGCTTTTTATAAAAATCTTGAATGGCAAGGCTTTCTTCTAAAATCTCTTGCATAGCCGCTTTCCATACAGCCTCATCTGGTGAAAGAGGGGTTATAAGCTCTGTTGCCCACGCTCTTTGCTTTTCATCCAATGTGCTAAAAAGATTTTGTTCTCCTGGGCTTAGTGTCGTAAATAACGCTTGTTCACTAGGTGTAAGTGTGCTTGGATCAAAAGCTAGAGAGGCAGTTTGCTCTGAGAACCGCTCTTCACGCTCAAAGCGAGAAATTGGATGGCTCTCATCTACTTGGCAGCTACAAAGCAGGATAAGTATTAACAAACATTTAGGAAGTTTACTCTTCTTGTTCATATCAATACACATGGTTGAAGATTGTTTAGTTTAACGCAGCTTGCGTTTAGATTCCATTTTGTTGCTGGTTTCTGCGCGATCTGTCGACACATCACATCCATGTGTGCCTGTGCATTTTTCATGCATTTGACAGCTTGCAAGATTACTTGTATCATCATTATCCCAAGCGCTAGAAGAAGTTTGCGTAGATTGTTGAGTAAAGGGCTTTTCTTGAGATTCAGTTTTTAAAGGGTCTTGAGTAGAGTAGTTACTTGTTTGTTCTGCGCTGATTGCAGATCCTATTCCCAATATTCCAAGTATTGCAAGTTTGGCAAGATTTTGTTTTTTCATTGAGTTTCCTTAAATTAAAATAGCGCTTAAATAAGGATTCAAGCGCTATGTTTACTGTCATGAACAAAGAATTAACGGTAGCGATTAACTCTTGTTTGTTGGCTATTGCCATTATTGCCGTTGCATCCATGGCTAGGAGGCGTTGAAGGAGCATTATTACCAGTGCATGAATAGCTAGGTGTTGAAGGAGCATTGTTTCCATTGCCGCCAGTGCATGAATAGCTAGGTGTTGAAGGTGCATTATTGCCAGTGCATGAATAGCTAGGTGTTGAAGGAACATTTCCTTGTGCTTGGCCTTGTCCGCTGCCTACTGGTACTTGTGTAGTAGATGGATTGCCTGTTGTATTAGACTTATCAGAGCTGCTGTAGCCAGAGTTGACGGGTCCACCTGCGCAAGAAGCTTCCCATTTTTGGGTTGCTGGCTGCTGGCCATTTACTGGTTTTGGTTGTGTTTGCTGTTGAGCGCCTACAGTTGCTGCAACTCCCATAATACCAAGTATGGCAAGTTTTGCGAGATCTTGTTTTTTCATTTGTTTTTTCCTTTATCGTTTAAAGTTAGTAAAATTTAAGTTAAACTAGCGAAGCTGTCGTTTTGATTGCATTTTAGTGCTATTGCTTCCTGAGTAATCACCACTAGCACATCCTCCTGGACCGCAATCAGTATCACTTCCCTTGCAGTTCGCAAGGCCACTACATTTACTAGTATCACCTGATTTGCAGCCTGTTAGGCCACCACAAGTTTTGCAACCAGCAAGATTGCCGCATTGTGCAAGACCTGACTGATTACTGCCACCCCATGTTTTGGAAGAGGTCTGTTCTGATTGCTTAGACGATTGTGTTGGTTGAGCTGGAGGTTGTCCTTGGGCTGGTTTTTTCCCAGCTTGTGAAGGATCACTGCTAGAGTAGTTGCTAACTTGGTCTGTGCAAATGCCTTTGCTTCCATCGTAGTTAGTTGTATCTTTAGAGCCTTGTTGTTGCTGTTGCTGCGCGCCTACAGTTGCTGCAACTCCTAGCATTCCCAGTATTGCAAGCTTTGCGAGGTCTTGTTTTTTCATGAGTTCTCTCCTTTAAGAGTGATTTTTAGTTGTTTCTTAGTGATTGTCTTTTTACTTTCATTGCAGAGCTATTATCGCTGCTAGAATCGGAATTTCCAGAAATAGATGCGCAAAATGTTCCACATTTTTCTTTTCCAGGGGCAGAAGGGGTCTCTTGTGTGCTTCCCTTTTCTTTTTCGTTCTCTTTTTGGAACTCTTCAGCTTTCTTTTTCTCTTCAGGAGTAAGTCCTGGGGTATTGGGATTTTTAAAGTTACAGCTTCCGCCACATTTACCGCAGTTTTGGTAAGAGGAGCAGACGTAATGATCTCCTCCATTTGCCAGTGCTTGGTGAGAAACTGTATTGCTAGAGGTGTTTTCAGAGGCTTGGATTGCATTTGTTGTAAGGCCGAGAGTAAGGCCAAGAAGAGCAAGCTTGCATAAGTCCATTTTTTTCATAAGGATAATCTTTGTTGTGAAAATAAAATTATAGTCCACATATAGAAAAATTGGAGTTTATTCGCAAGAAGTAAATGATTTGAAGAATTTTGTTATTAAGAAAATGGCAATGTAGTGTACAATAGAGCCCTCTTATTACTAAAGAGATAGAAAAAGATGAATCCTTCAATGCCATGGAAAAGCGTCCTTTGGACAGTGTGGTTTGGTCACTTTGTTATCGATTTACTCGTTGGGATTTGGCCTGCTTATAAAACACTTGCAGGTCTTGATTTAGCTAAAGCTGGTCTAATTATTGGCGTATCTGGTCTCATCGGGGATGGATCGCAGCTTTTTTTTGGCTTTTTAAGTGATAAGGGTCATAGAAAAAAACTCTTTATGTTGGGTATTTTTCTTGTGATGAGCTCTACTTTTCTAGCGCTCACTCAAAATTATGCCATACTTTCTCTTCTTGTTCTTTTAACATATTTTGGTTCTGGTCTGTTTCATCCTGCAGGCGCTGGTATAGCACAGACGCTTATTCCTGGAAGAAAGGGATTTACAATGACTCTTTTTGCATCAGGTGGATATTTGGGTCTTGCCATTACGCAGCTTCTTTTTGCCTTTCTTTATAGGGCTGATCCTGCGTACTCTTGCTTACTTATATGCTTTGTGTTTCTTGCTCTTCTTTTTTCACAGAAGATGATAGGTGCTCAGTCGGAGCGGATTCACCAAAATAACTTTAGTTTTAAGCGATTTTTTGAACCATTTTCTTTGAGAAAAAAAGATTTAACAATTCTCTATTTTTCTCAACTTGCCCAACAAATTGTCTCCTATTCATTCTTGTTTTTCTTGCCAGATGTTTTACTTTTGCAAGATCATACAGATTGGATCTGTTATGGAGGGGGGCATTGTTGTTATGTGATAGGAGCTGGCCTTATGATGGTTCCTGCAGGTATTTTATCGGACCGATTTGGTCAAAGATCTGTGTTACTTGCATCCATTTGTTCGACGAGTGTTTTATTCTATGTTTTTCTCTTTCAAGGTGTTACAGTGCCTTGGCTCGTTCCTCTATTTTTGCTTGGGTTTGGCGCTTGCATGGGAGTTTACAATCCTATAGGAGTTGCGTTTGGCAATAGGCTTTTGCCCACCCATGCAAGTTCTGTAAGCGCTCTTTTGATGGGATGTGTATGGTGTGTAGCTCATGTCATAGGTGCTGGAGGTGGTGGTCTTTTGACGAAAGTTTTTGTGGAGGCAGCTCCTGCTAAGGCGCTTATGGTAATTGGATTGTTTTTGCCGATCTCTTCAGTGTTAGCTTTTTTCTTGCCAGCAAAAGAAAAAATTCAGCAGACGGGTTTGCCGCACGAAGCATAGACACTAACTTCTGTATCTTGTACAACACTCAGAGAGTCTTTATTAATTGTAGCATTGCAGACTTTGATGAGGTCTCCTCTTTGTAAGAATTCAAAGGCCAAGTTTTCTTTCGAATGTTCTTCTAACTTTGAAGAGAGCGCTTTGTGCCCATCTGTTCCGCATAGATAAAAGCGTTTGCCAAAGCGTGTTTGTACGGGAGGAGAAATGACCCTATAGAGGGGCTCATCAAGTTTTGGCCATGCATTTTTTTCTGCTTTTACGATTAAATAACTCATTTTAAGGGAATTGAGATTGATTTTTGCAGATCTTTGTATTTCGCTTACAAGAAGAGGTTTTTCAAAAGTTCTTTGCGCATAGCAAGGAGCGTTTGTAAGGAGAGCTGGGCAAGATCCTTTGTATACGCAAGGTGCTTGTATAGCAAAATGGTTTTCAACAAGAAAATTTCTGATATTTAAAATACGTTTATTATCAGAGGGCCAGGAGCTTTCTACAAGAAGAAGATAGCCATTAGGATTTAGGTGCTCAAAAAGAGATGTAATGAATGTATTTTGTTTTTCAATATAATTTTTTAATGTGTTAGGAAAAAGCTCATTTAAAGCATGACCTAAGATAATGAGATCATATTTTCCACTGATAGGCATACTCTCATTTTTTTGATTCCAGTGCCTTGTAGTAAGCGTCATACCCGATCTACCGGCAATTTCTGCACCCAGTTTTAAGCTGTCGACATTGCGGTCTAAAAGAGTTACATCGCAAGATCCATGGCAAAGGGCTGCAAAGCCAAAAGCACCAGGACCAGAGGCAAGATCAAGTACGCGCATAGGTGTGCTTGGAAGTTCTGATAGAAGAGACATGCCTTCTGCATAGTGAATGGTCCAGTAGTAAAGAAGATATGCCGAGAGTAAATTTTTATCTTCAAAATAGTCTTTTGAAAGGTTTGGTGACGTGTTTTCAAACAACTTTTGTAATTTTTCTATGCAGTCTACCACAGACCTGAATTCTCTTGTGTGAAGCCTGTCCTCAGGACCTCCCCCTTGGACTTTAAGATAGCGTCTCCATATCCCTATGAGAATAGGTATAATCGTTTTAAAGTCGGGTTTTATAAGTCTTCTTTTCATTCGAAAATAAGTTCCTTGTCGCGCTCTGTCATGGCTCTTATGCCACCTACTGGTAGCAATCCTAGCTTGAGAGAGCCTATACGGATACGTGTAAGGGACCAAAGAGTAAGGCCTGCATGTTCTGCTAAAATCCTTACTTCTCTCTTTTTCCCTTCAGTGATTGTAATTTTTAGAGTGCCTTTGCGCACTTTGGATACCTTTACAGGTTTTACAAAAGTACCCTCAATATAGCTTCCATGGCTAATAATTTTTAAATGTTCGTCTGTGATTTCTTGGTGAGTCTTTGCGACATATTCTTTTTGGATGTTGGAAGAGGGGTGGATGACCTCTTGGGAAAAGTGTCCATCATTTGTTACAATAATGAGGCCACCTGTCTCTTTATCTAATCTGCCTACAGTAAAAAGGCGTTTGTCGGCATCTGGAAATAGGTCTAGGATGATTTTCCCAGATCCTGCTTTGTTGGTACACAAATAACCAGGCGGCTTGTTTACGATATAGTAAACTTTTGATTCGACTCTTTTGATGGGCTTGCCTGCAACCAGGATGTTGTCCTTCTCAAGAGAAACTAGTGTTTGCGGAAGCAAAACAATCTTGTTGTTGACTTGAACATGTCCCTCAAAAATGAGCTCTTCGCACGCTCTTCTTGATGCAACACCTGCTGCTGCTAAAACTTTACTTAATCGATTAGTAGTAATCACGTTGAATATCTCTTTTTAAGAATAGATAAGATAAGTATTATAAACGAAAGAAAATTGAAAATCAAGGCGGCATACGTTTGAGTAAATTAATTCTTTTGCGTCACGGGCAATCGCTATGGAATCTGTCTAACCGTTTTACTGGGTGTGTGGATATTCCTCTCAGTGCTAAGGGGATTGATGAGGCAATTGCTGCTGGTAATCTAATTAAAAATATTCATATAGATGTTATTTTTGTTTCTGCATTAATTCGCGCGTCTATGACTGCGATGATTGCAATGAGCAGGCACTCTCCTGGAAAAACACCTGTGTTGATGCATTCTCTTGAAGAGGAAAAAATGCCTGGTTGGAGCTCTTTTGAAGGAGATTCTTCTGAAGTAATTCCCGTCTTTCAAGCGTGGCAGCTCAATGAGCGCATGTATGGTGGACTTCAAGGGTTAAATAAAGCTGAAACGATTAAAAAATTTGGAGAGGAGCAAGTTAAGTTGTGGCGAAGGAGTTATGATGTTCCACCCCCTAAGGGAGAGAGCTTAAAAATGACAGCTGAGCGCTCTATTCCTTATTTTCAAGAGAAGATCTTTCCAGAGCTTAAATCTGGCAAAAATGTCTTTGTTGTAGCTCATGGCAATTCTCTTAGATCCATCATCATGTTTTTGGAAAATTTGACTGAGGATGAAGTGCTGCATTTGGAGCTTGCAACGGGCATTCCGACAATTTACGATTATGATCGAAATACATTTGTGCGCAAATCCCTATGAAGCGTGTTTACCTAGACAATCATACTGCAGCAAGGCCTTCTCTTCAGGTGGTAAAAGAGATGACACCCTATCTGCGCGATCATTTTGCTCTTCTTTCATCTCCTTATAACTTGGCAGGAGATCAAATGGGTGCTGTAGAGCTTGCCTATCAATCCCTTTATGAATTACTGGGAGCAAAAGATAAGGATACGGTTTTATTTTGCTCATCGGGCGCAGAGGCCATCAACCATGTGCTTTTATCTACCTATTTGGATTCTACAAGAAGATCTGGAAAGAACCATTACATAACTTCTCTTGTCGATGAAGCCTCTATCATTATGGGAATGAATAGGTTAGAATCGAATGGTGTTGCTGCAAAACTTTGTGAGGTGGATAGTTTTGGATGCGTTACAAAGCAAAAGCTGATAGAAGCGATTTCTCCAAGAACATCGATTATCTCTCTTTCCTATGCAAATGGCTTGACAGGGGTGATTCAGCCAGTAGAGGATATTGCAGCTCTTTGTAAAGAAAGAGGCATTTTATTACATTTAGATGTTACACATGTGCTTGGAAAATTGTTTTTTGATTTGGAGGAGGTTGGTGCAGATTTTATTTCTTTCAATGGAGACTCTCTTCATGCCCCAAGGGGGTGTGGAGCTCTATATATACGTGCATCGGCTCGCTTAAGTCCTTTGATTGTAGGCGCTCAAGAGCAAGCAGGCAAGCGTGCAGGTAGTGTCAATGTTGCAGGACTTGTGGGTTTTGGTATCGCTGCAAAAGAGCTTTTAGATCATCGAGATCTTATGTGCACAGAGATTGCACGGCTTAGAGACCGATTTGAAGATAGGATTTTAGAAGAAGTTCCAGAGAGTAAAGTTTTCTTTCAAGAGCAAGCTCGCCTTCCCAACTGTACAGCAGTAGCCTTTCCAGGTGTGTTTAATGAGTCCCTTCTTTATTTATTGAGTAAAAAGAGTGTCTACGCGACGATTGGCGGTGGAAATTTTCAAAATATTGCGCAGGTGTTAAAGGTATGCGGCATAGAAGATTTTCTTGCCAATAGCACTATTAGCTTTAGCTTATCTAGAGATACAACAGAAGAGGAAATAGATCTTGCAGTAGATGCAATTGTAGAGAGCGTAAAATATTTGCGATCTATATCGAAAGGATTAATATGAGCAAGTCTGATTTAATAAAATCTTTTCCCTGGATACGTTATAGTAAGAAGGTAGCTTTAAAAGTTGAGTATGCGCGCTCTGTTGGTAGGTTTACAGAAGAAGAGGGTGTTGCTCGACAGATGAGGGTTGTAGATGGTGTTCAAAGCTCTATGATTGATGGAGATAAGGTGTTAATTAGCTTGCTTGTGGACCCAGAAGATGGGATGATTGTCGATGCTAAATTTCAAGCTTATGGGCACTCTGCTTTGATTGCTGCTGCAGAAGGCGCTGTGGAGCTATTAATTCATAAATATTATGATCAAGCAAGACGTATTGGTGCAGATCTCATTGACAAGCATTTAAGAGATAAGCCAGATGTTATTGCTTTTCCAGAAGAGGTTGCAGGTATTCTCAATTTAGTTGTAGATGCAATTGATGAGGCAGTAGAAAAATGCAGCGATATTGTATTGCCAGCAGCTTATGTATCACCTGTTCCACATGATATTGAAGTTGTAGAGGGTGGATATCCTGGCTTCGATGCATTGAGCCGAGAACAAAAAATTTCAGTGATAGAGCAAGTGATTGCTAATGATGTAAGGCCTTATATTGAACTGGATGGCGGAGGCATTGATGTCATTAATTTAATACATGATCGTGAAGTGATTATCTCTTATAAAGGAAGCTGTACTTCTTGCTTTTCTTCGACAGGAGCAACTCTTTCCTATATTCAACAAATCATTCAAGCAAAAGTGCATCCTGACTTAACAGTCGTTCCAGATTTTACAATTGAAGCATAAGAGCTTGAAGGATTCTGTCCATTAATGCATTGCAATCCCAACGCATGTTTGTTTCAATAAAAAGAGATGTGGCCAGTTGACTTACATTTTCAAGGTCTTTTTTGGGCATATTTACATTGATACCAATCCCCATAATAACACATGTAAGGTCTTGTATGTAGCTTGTTTCTATTAAAATCCCTGCAAGTTTTTTGCCTCCAAGAAGTAGATCATTAGGCCACTTAATTTGGGTCTCTAATTGATTTTCCTGTAATACGCTTTGTACAGTTTTTGCAAGAAGCTGTACAAGGAGGGATGTATCGAGCCTATCTTGTTCTAAAAAAAATACAATGCTTGCATAAATATTTTTTTTGGCAGGAGAGTGCCACCGTCTTCCAAATTGTCCTCTTCCGGCCGTCTGCATGTCGGCAGTAACAAGTGTAAGTTCTTTGTTATTAAAAAGATGAATATTTTCTTTCGCCCAGTCATTGGTTGAGGAAATGCTTTGAAAGTGATATTTGGTTATGTTAGTTATCATTTTTTTGCTTTGAAGAATCTGTTTGTGCATACTAGGCAAGTTTATAATAGCTTAACATTTATTTGCTACAACTGCCCCTATTAAAAACTATAAAAAACAATTGTATTTTATACACAAGTCAATTTTTAAACTTGTTTGTGTATATGTTCCCTATTGCAGCCCATATGATGAACAATGCAAGATGTCATGGTCTTCTCTCTTGCCTTAGCAGTTCCTGCTAAGCACTTTTCTTGAGTTCAATATAACAAATTTATAATAATTTAACGCCAGCTCGATTTTCAACTATCTGCTAATCAATAACTTGAATAGTTAAAACACGGAGACGCGGAGACACGGAGACTTATAATTTATCATTTATGATGCGTTCTACACCGTTTTTTACTTGTTTATTGCCAAAATT
>JARLHF010000038.1 GCA_031292375.1 Chlamydiales bacterium | reverse complement strand
TGTTGGTGAATCAGTTTATGTCTTTAAGATTAGAATTTTTATCTCTCATAAAGACAAAACTGTTACCTATGTTGGTGAATCAAACTGTAACCTATGTGGGTGAATTGGACCGCATCATAAATGATAAATTATAAGTCTCCGTGTCTCCGCGTCTCCGTGTTTTAACTATTCAAGTTATTGATTAGCAGATAGTTGAAAATCGAGCTGGCGTTATTTTATATAGGTTTTCCTTGTAGTTGTTCAACAACAAAATTCTGAGCCACTACTTCTAGTGTTTCATCATAAAATTGAAAAATATAGTGCTTACATTTATTGAGAATTCTATCATGGTGTTCACCAAATTCATGTATCCAAGGAGAATCTATTATTTCAAAAAACGCGCCTTCCACCGGTAAATTTATTAAATACCCAGTTGTTGAAAATTCTTCAGTAATTACCTTGTATGCCACAATCCCTTCAAATTTCATATTCCAATAGGTATCATCTTCATCTTTATGATAAGCTAAACTAAAACCTTTGTAATCAGACAAGCGTATTAACTCACAATCTCTTGCCCATGTTCCCGCAGCAGGAATGTTTATTTCTTTAATTTTCATTGTTCCTCGTATTTTTATCTTATGGATTGATCAAAGAAGTTCCCGAAGGACCTCCTCGTATTTTAATAGTATTGCTAGGAAGATTGTCCTTAAGGTGTTTGTTTAGCAAAAGTTCAAAATTTTTCATTCCTGTTCTATCAATAATTACTTGCGGTTCCATTTTAGCCCTTCTTAAGGCTAAAAGAGAACGATTATTTAGTGTAATTTTTTGTCCATTACGTATAACTATTTCTAGTGGAAGTGCCTCAGATGAAATCGTCCCATTTTTGAGTCCTTGAACTATCTTTGAAATAGGCTGCGATTGAAAAGTCCCTGTTTCTGAAAAAAATGCACTTACAGACTTTTGTCCAAATAGAATTTGTTCATTTTCTTGAATAAAATTCATCTTAAAATTTGAAGGCGATCGAAGTGCCGCTAAAGCAGTACCTCGTGTACCTTGGAGCATGGCACTGCCACCCATGGTAGTAAGGAGGCTTACACCATTGTTGACTAATGATGCTGTATTGGCTGACACGCCGGTTTGTCGTAGTGCTAGCTCTGATAATGTAGAGTGATGCCGTCCAGAGAAAGCTGTTTGTAGTCCTGCTACAGTTTGATCCAGGCCATGAGCTATAATAGCACATCCCACGGGAGCTGCAAAACCGCAGGTTGCATAGGTTATCCCAACACCAATACTTGTTTCTATAGCACCTCCAATGGTTTGCATTGCACCGTGAAAATGAGGGCTGCTAAGGCCGCTAATAATTGTTTCTGATGTAGTTTTGTAGACGTAAGAGGCGCAGCGGCCATCGGGATCGAAATAGTTGATGGGATCGCCGTTGGCGTAAGTATAGAGATTGAGGGCAATGGGGTGGCCTACGGGATCGGGACTTAGGAATCTGCCTACTTTGGGATCATAGTATCTAGTTCCCATCCAGATGAGACCTGTGGGATCTTGTGTTTGGCTATGCCATGTTAGGGATTGAGCGTAGGTCAAGAGATCTGTGGGAGGAGGTGTTAGAGTTTGAGGGCCGTAAGGAGATGGTGGTTGAGTAATGGAATGAGTTGTGCTTGGAGAGAGTATTTCTGAAAGCTGGTCAAGAGCATTGTGGACTAGAATGAGAGATGTTCCAGTATTGTCATGGACGGCATCGCAGGAATTGGGGCCATAGATCTTCCAGAATATTTTGTTGTCAAAATGGACGCCAATTTCTTGAAACTCTGTTTCGGGATCATAGAATGAGGTTGTGGTAAGGGTCGGTTGATAAGCAGGTGTATAATGAGTTTGCAAGCGTCTTCCAAAAGCATCGTAAGAAGCTTTCCAGGTAAAGGTATCATCAGTGATGGAAGTGAGTCTTCCCCAAGGATCCCATTCAAAGTGTTTTTGATTTTGAGATGTGACTTGCCCTGTTGAATCGTAAGTGATTAGAGTGTTTTGATCATGGATGACTCTTCCAAAGGGATCTAAGTCATTTTGGGATATACTTTGAGTAGGAGATGAAGTGCATATGCCTGTGCCGGTAGATCCAAAGTCGAATTGATAGCTTTGTGGGCCTGCAGATTGCAAGTAGCCTTGAAGTGTATAGGTAAATTGCTTTTGTTGTTTAGGAGAGGAATAGGAAATGAGTTTGCCAGAGTGATCCCAGGCGAGGGATTCTTGGCAAGAGTTTGTGGATACTGTTTGTGGAAGAGAGGATCTGTTATACTCAATGGTTGTAGTGCTTAAGGGACTTTTTTTGCTTTGCAGGGTATTTTGAAGATTATAGGTATAAGCATAGTAGGTGTGGTGGGTTGCAACATGTACTAGCTGATTATTTTGGTAAGTAAATTGACGCTCATGATCACCTATTTTTAGGTATCTTGTAGAGGGTGTCCAGGATTGATGAGTCTGTTGTAAGAGAGTGGAATTGAGGTAAATGGACTCTAGTGTGAGGTTCCCATCACAGTCGTAAGAGCGCTCTATCAGGGAGTGCTCATTATTTTGTAGCTGCTGAGCAGAAGTGCATAATCCACGAGGATCGTAGGTGTATTTACGCTGAGAGTGTTCAACATCTTCTTGAATAAGCCTTCCTTGAGGATTGTAGGAAAAGGCATGAATGCGCTCTTCAGGATCTTTTGATTGTATGAGGCGTCCATCAAGGTAAGTATATTCCCAATGCTGAGATGTGCATCCCTTTGCTTGTAACTCTTCAGAACATTTTCTTCCCATAGAGTCGTAACGCGCTTTCCAGGACACATGGTTAGGAAGATGAGTTTCAATCAGGTTAGAATCTGTATCGTAGGCATAATCCAGTATGCTGCCATCGGGAAGTTCTTTTTGAATTAGGCGATTTAATGCATCGTACGTTTGATAGGTGGTTCGTGCATCGCCTTCAGTAAAGGCTATGCAATTACCAGAGGTATCATAATTATAAGTTGTAACGATATCTCCTTGCTGTATTTTCAGGGGCTGTCCAAGAGGGTTCAGCCACGTTTGGGTAATTATATCTCCTTGAGTAAGCGTTTGAATATCTGTGAGGGGATCGTAAGCGTTTGTGGAATGTGCAATAATTTCTCTTTGGGCATTCCAAGCTATCGATTCTACAACACGGCTCCCTTCATAGCGCACACCTTTTAGCTCATTACTAGGAAGTGTACAAATGTGACAGCTTTCATTATAATTCCAATGGGTAGACTCTCCCTTTGGAGTCGTTTCACTTTTTAGGCGATTTAATGCATCGTACGTTCTCTTTAACGTATAGCCAGCAGCATCAGTAAAGCTAATGAGGTTTCCCCTTGCATCGAACTCTTGAACCTCTGTTGTTTCTAGATGGGTGCGTATTACTTTTCGATTTAAATCATCAAAGGTAATATTCCAGGTGATATTATTTTTGGTTTCCTGGACAGGTCTTCCAAAGAAGTCATAAATGATAGCACTTCTTGTTCCATCAGGATAGATCTCCTCTTTTAGAAGACCATTGGTAGTGTAGAGGTACATTGTTTTTGCACCTGAGGGTGAAGTCACGCTTTCAAGAAGTCCTCCAGACTCATAAGTGAAAAGAGTAGAGCATTCTTCTCTTGTTTCACATTGAACTCTTCCAAGAAGATCATAATCGCGATAGGTGCAAGAGCCCCTTGGATCAACTTCTTGGATTAAATTGCCTCTAGAATCATATTCATAGAGAGTGTAGGCAGTATTTGAGTTGAGTGTTTGTCTTTTGGCTTTTAGAAGACCTGAAGCGTGATAATCTAGGTAGAGAGTATTTTGTGTATTAGCTGTTTGTCTCCAGATAGGCTGGTTATTGAGGTTATAGCCTATGTGGATAGCAGAGAGTAGTGTGTGATTGAGAGAAAATACCTTGGACTCTAGTATATTCCCCATAATGTCGTAGCGATTTTGTTGATAGCTATCTGTAGAGATGACTTGGATGCATTGACCTTGGTGATTGTAGGTATATTCTGTAACAATGTCTGGATCATTTGTATTTGAATATTGTATTTTTTTAATAGGAAGTCCACTGATATTATATTCCCAGTTGGTTATAGCACCTGAGTAATCTTCTATTAATACTTGGCCAAGATGATTGTATTTAAGATCTATGTAAGAGAGAAGTTTATTACCTATGTATTTTTCTATTCTAGCGGGCAGAGGCTTATCGTTAAGATAGATGCTTAGAGTCTTTTGATGTAAGATCTCTTCTTGAATGCAGAGGTTTCGTTTATTATAGGTAAGTTTTTTGGTGATGGATCCATCTCCATTACCTGTAAGGTCTTCTCCTTGAAGGGTAATCTCTATAGGATTACCTTTTTTATCGTAGAGATAGGAAGTGGTAAGGCCGCGTTTATCCGTAGTGGACTTTAAGCTTTTTGGCCAAGCGCCAGGTTCATTATACTCTTTAACACTCTCTGTTAATGGGTCAAACCAGGTTTTTTCGTCTATAAACCATGAAGTGTATGTTTGGCGGCATAAAGGATCTATAGTTTTGTAGATCTGTTTTTGGAAGATTTTGTAGATTGTTTGAGCGCCACCAGCATCTGTTAGCGTTGTAAGGCCCTCTTGATAGGTAAAGTTAACGCTTGCAATTAGCTCTTGTTGCAGACCCATAGGGGTGCGTTGCTCAATTACTCTTCCTTGATCATCATAGATGTTTTCTAGCAGCTTTCCTTGAGGTTTAGTTTCTCTGATGATACGGTGCAATCTATCATATTCGTAAGAGATGATAGCGTTATTAGGAAGTGTTACCTGAATTAAATTATCTTGTGCATCGTAGTTGTAAGAGACTCTTCTGCCATCTTTAGCATAGACTTCAGAGATTTTGCCTTCATGATTATAGTGAAAGCCTAAAAAGTCACCTACAAAGTTTTCAATACGAGATAAGTGCTTTTCATTATAACAAAATATAAGTGTGCATCCTTTGGCATCGACCCATTTCTTAAGCAAGCCATTTTCAAAATATCTTGTCGAACCATCTGTTCCATAAAGTATGTTGTCTTTAATATAGGCATGAAATGGGTTTGCAAGACCACCTACACCTTTTTGGCTAAAGTTGCAAAGATCGGGATTATCTTCGAAAGATATTTGCCAGCAAGAATTTTCTTGATTGTAACTATAGACGATAATTGAGCCATCTGCTTCAGCTGCATATAGTTTACCATCTTGTTCGACAAGATAGGGGTTTAAACTCAATTTCCAACCAGATCCAAAGTCACAAGAGAGAGGATTTTGGCTATTGTAATTACGACGTATTTCAAAAGGAAAGGGTCCTGGCAAGTTAAGATCCACTTCATCAATATAAAAGGCTCCACTTACAACATCAATAGGGTCTGCTACAGTATGTATGTTCGTTTTATGCTCTGCTCTTACATCAGAGCTCCACTTTGTTGTGATAGGTAGAGGTGTGAGAGAATCAGAGTCAAATGTAGTCTTAGAAGGTGGAAAATCTAATGCATAGCCATGATTTGTAAGGACAAGATCCCATTCACTAATGGCTTTGGGCGTCGTAAAGTTCTTTGGCAAGGGAGAGCCAAGCCCACCGTGGAATAATAAGTTGTTACCAGTAAGTAGAGCGTACTGTGTGTTGGGATTCAAAATGAGACCGCCTACTTCCTTGTAGGTTCCATCTAGGCTTTGAACTTTACCTGGAGTCATATAAGCATAACTCCAGCTACTAAGAAGATTATCTTTTCCAAGTAGATCTTTAAGAATATCCCATCCGCTTTGAGCGGATGTTTGTACATCATGAAGGTTTAAATTTTCCAGGTGAGAAAAATAGAGCGCTTGTGCCGTTTCAGGTATATTTTCTGCTGACTCAAAAGAGGAGGGTGTAAAGATAATAAAACCCTCTCCTAATAATCCATTTTTCTTGTGTTGTAGATGTGCTAATTGCAAAAGTTTTACTGTAGAGATGGGGCATGGGTCTTTAAAGACCTCTTTTAAGATCTGGTGCTCATTAGAAGATGCATCTACCGTTGTAAGAGATCTAAGTTGTCTATTGGCTGTATGAATTTCTTGATTCCAAGCAGATGACGTAAGTGGGCGAGATTTGAACCAAAACATATCTACTTGAGGTAGTGTCAAATCAGGCTCTGCTTTGATAGGGCCTTTTGATGAGTCGGGAGAGAGTTTGGCAAGGCCAAAGGCAAGAGCTGTCATAGGTCTTGTTTTATGTAGATCAGCAAGTATATTTTCTATACGGCCACATTTTTCAAAATAGGAAGTGCCAACAAAGGTAAGAAGCGCATGCACACGTCTTGCATCTTCTTTTTCTTTTACAAATTGCTCATAAACTTGAGATGTTAATTGAGGGCTTGCTCCACTAAAATAAAAACAGAGTGCTGCGCTTGTGCCTTTGGCAAAAGAAAGCGTTTGAGATAATTTAGAGAGCTCTGTTCCTATAATAGCCTCTGATGTTATCTTAATATCTATTAATTGATCTGTAGCATCTAAAGTGAGAATCGATTCTTTTTCTGCAATACGTACATGAAAGTTATGACAACCTTCTTTGCTAGCAGAAAAACGTAAAGAGAGTGCGTTGCAGTCTAAATCTGCCAGTGGTAAAACATAGGATAGTTGTTTTTGAGGGTTTTCTCGAGAAGAGATTTCTATCTGGACTGTTGCAAATACTTTCAAATCCTTTAAAGAGTCTGTGAGGTTTACACCTCCTTTAAGGGTGGGGCGAGGAAAATCATGCCACGAAGTAAATTGCTTTTTAAGTTGAATGCGCTGAACACCAACATCCATAAGTGAGAGCCCTTGCCTTCTAAGCTCTTCTTCTACAAAACGCACGAAAAGCACACCTGCCGTATCATTTCCATCAGGGCCTATATGCTTTAAAATATTTTCATCGCTTTTTAAATAGTGTAAGATCCACCTATCTGCACTTGCATACTCTTCTGGCATACAGTTATATAAATCATACCCTTCATTCACTTGCATCTCTTTGATCCAAGGAAAGAGTGTGATCCATTCTTTTCCATTAGAAAAAAGAACAAAAGGATATTTAAGCGATCCCTCTTCCAGGCCTTCTGGAAGGCTTGTAAAGAGCATCTTTTCTACAAAGGTCTTAGGCAGTATAGAAAGACCTCCTTCAGCATAAAGGGCCTTATGGCCTGCTCTTCGTAAAAGATAGACAAGAAGCTGGCACTGCTCCCAAGGAGAGCCCTGCTTTTCTAAATAAGTTCTATAGGCGCTTCTTTGAATTTCTGGAGCTAAAAAAACTCCCTGATCTTGCGATAGAAAAGGGTCTACAAGGGCAATCTCATTTTGGACATATCCAGAAAGTGCCATAGGGTCGCATTGAAGCTCGCTTACAAATTGATCAAGAAGGGGGAAATGGACCTGCTCTGAGAGAAAAGTTGGGTCTAAGTTTCCTGGCATAGAAAATGTTACAAAAGGATCTTTTTTACCTATTGGTATGTCTATATTTGACAAAGAGGGTTTGCAGAGCAGGCTCAGTTGCCAAGGAGGTGGCACTAAAAAGTTAGTTTCATACAGGATAATTCCATCATTTAGAGAAAAAGAAAGTTGGTGATCTGGACAAGTCACTTTTTGTGTGATGATCATGGAGAAGTTACACTTAGGATTGAAGACAAAGCTAATGCGCAAATCTATTCCAAACTCGGTTTTTAGCCTTGTTTCAGGAATAAAAACCATTCCATCATCTCTAACATATTGCTCCCAGCTCAGAATATTCTTGAGGGGCAATGTGATCATTTCCTCATAAACAATACTTCCTTCTCTACCTATTTTAACAAGCAGTTCCGTTGCAGGAAAGTCGCTTTGCACTAAAAAGCGATAAAATTGTTCTGTATACAGTGTAAAGCTTTTTTCTTTTCTCGAAACTTGCCCATCTAAGGGTATAGAAAAGGGACACACAACATTTGGTGCTAAGCTTGGAAGAAACAATTCAGGGAAGACAAGCTTTTCTTCATAAAAATGTGTTCTTCTTACATTCTCTCTCCTTCTAAACTCTTCTTCAGTAAGTGTTTGAGTGTTTTTAGTTAAACGCTTATTATCAGCATCTGTTTCATAGAGCGCACATAATACCTTTAACTCTGTAATTTCATCTTTATATACTTCTTCACCTAAGCCCTTTGAGAGTTGCTCTAAAATGAATAGAATCTGCTTTTGCACATCATAAGAGCTGCGCTTTAGGCCCTTCTCTTCAAGAAGATTGCATTCTTTTCTTAATGCCAAGAGCCTCTCTTTCAAGAGCACTTTCTGATCAAGAACAGTTTTTGGCCACTCTTGGGCCTCTTTTCTATATTTATCAGCAGTTTCTAGATAAGTTTCTTCCTCTTTTTTTAGCCATTTCTTATCATTTTCATTTCCACATATAGCAATATAGGATAGAGCCTTTTGCATGCAATCGGCAGACTCTTCATAGAGTTTAGCAATTTCAATAAGTGCTGCAACCACTACATCTACATTATTTAAATTGCGAGGACATTCCCTGTTCTTGGTTTCTGCAAGAACTGCCCTCTTTTGAGCCTCTTGAAGATAGGTACTTGCTTTATCAAAGGCTAAGTTTGTAGAGATGATATCTCTAATGGAGGTTTCTAAAGAGCTTATTCGAGAAGAGCACTTTTCCTTAGCATCTTGAAATGCACTCTTCATCTCTGTTCGCCATGACTCTTTTCGTTTTTTTTCAGGCTGTTTTGAATAGTCTTTGAAAAACGCATCGCAATGCCCAATGGCTCTATTGCAAGCAGCAATAGCTTCATTAAGAAGGGGAATACGCCTGTCATGCTGACTTGCATGTAGATTATTAACTTGCTTAATTAATGTTTCAGCTAGCTTCCATTCTACAACAACCTTGTCAAAAAGATCTTTGCTTGCTTCTCTGTCATATGCATGAAGAAAACAGGGAATGAACAGTAGCAAAAAAAGAAGACGCAGGTATTTCATGAGGCTCTTTGAGTTTTATAGAAAATATAAAGCATTGGAAACTAGCAGGATTTTAAAAAAAGCACAACAAGATCTTAACACAATAGGGGCTTCTCGATACAAATTATTTTACTTGAAGAGTTGGAAGTTTCGTTTTACACTCTCTGAGCAAAAATCGGAGAACTTTTATGGCATCTTCAATTAAGTGATGCATTATTTTTTAAGATTTCTATTGGGAGTTTTTATGTCGGTTCAAGGAACAACTAGTGCTCATGTAATTTTTTTTCAATCTCCTGAGGCTTTAGTACAGGCTTTGCAGCCTTTAGACTTAGATGAAGTAACACAGCGTATTTCTTTGTCAAAGATCCCTTTAAAGTTTGAATGCGATGCGACGTTAGCTCAAAGGAAGGTACTTCCTTTGCGACGAGGGCCAGTAGGCAATCTTTTAGAAACGGAAGTTTTTAAGGGGAAAACACTCACTGTTTTCTTTCCAGAAACTCCACGTGTGCCGCACCATCTGGCAATTGCACTCGAGCGCTTTGATATAAGAGGCGTTGCTAGCGTTAGTAAAGAAGAAAATGCGGAACTTTTTGCAACAATTAAAAAAATTACAGAAATTTATCAGGTTAAGCAAATTCAAGGCTTTGTTGTGGCTCAGTTTGACACACCTCAAGAGGGACATTTAAATCGCTATGTTATAGAAGTTATCCCTCATTTACCAGGTTTTGGTGGAATAAAACATACCGTAGATAAGGTGGGTTGTAATCGCCAGGTTCTTTTTCGATCAGCTAATCTATCACCACTTACTTATGGAATCACAAGAGACGAAGTTCTTGAGCAAGTAGATTTTTGGAAATTAGCTTTTCAACAAGAGCATGAACCCGTTGATGAAGCCTCTACAAGGCTTACTTTTCCCTATTCTAGACATGAGTCTTACCAGTTAGAAGCGGAAAAAGTATTATACCGCCACCTAATTGAGCTTCTAGAAGATAGAGGAGGTGTTGTAAAAGAAGAGATTTTTTTTGAAGAAAAAATATCAATAGAGGTGCCAGAGACAGTCAAAGCAGTCACATCTGCTATATGTGCTTTTTGTGAGCCTACTATTGTTGAGCGTCAATTAGTTTATCGGCATAACGGAGTTTCTGTTTTTTATAATATGCGTAAAAGCCCAAAGGCAGGTTCTGCTTTTTTGATACTTCCCAATAGGCATACTGAAAAGGTTTATAATCTTACTCAGGAAGAAATCGACGACATTTTTATCGTAAGAAGAGCTCTTGTAGAGGTATTAAAAGATGCTCATCCTGAGTGCGAGGTTGTAATTTACACGCAAGATAGCCCAGCAGTTGGCCAAACAGTCTTTCATTCCCATGAGCAAGTTGTTGCCATCGATCCTAAAACAATTGCCTTAACTTGGACAATGGCCTCCTTGTGTCCTAGTGGCTGTGTTTTGGATGAAGAGATGCGCAGAATTCGAGAAGAATTTAGCTTAAAGCTCGAAGCAAAGATCCAAGGAACTTTTATTTTAGAAAAGGCTGCTTCCTAAGGATTAGACAAGTAGATTTGTGTCTTTAAAGGCCTTGTGAATAATTTCTGCACGCTTTTTAGAAAAATCTTCTGGATCTAAAACATCTGGGTAGATACTCATCAAATGTCCCATGCGGCAACTAAAAAATAGTTCGTTGAGTAATGTGTGATCAATTCCTTTTAACCATTGCAGATCTACTGCGAGCTTACAGAGGCTCAAAGCATTTAATGCTTCGACAGTCTCAATTTGATAAGAATGCACAAGTAGGCCATAAGCTCTGCTAACCTTATTCTTAATTAATGATTCTTCATGCCCCTTTAATGTAGTACGAGCACTTTTTTCTGCCATCATTAACTTCGTTGCTGTAATACGCAGCATTTTTACAATCTCTTCTTCTGATATGCCAATTGTTACTTTATTATGCAGCGTTAATAAATCTCCAATAAGCTCTGTTAAATCGCCTTGCAGGCTTGCGGCTTCAATCATTTCATTGAGTTCATTCTCCAGAAAAGTAGATAAATGGTTTGTATGAACTAGGAGGGGTACGTGTAAATACGCAGTTCCAATAAATGCTGTACCACAATGTTTGGGTGAGGATGTCAAAAAACCAAAACGAGATGAAAATGAATAATCAATACTTTTTCCAATCTCTGTTTCTATCTTTACAAGGAAGTCCCATGCATTTTCAATCTCTGTTTTATAATCTGTAACTTGCAGTTGCAAATGATCTTTTACATTGATGAGAGCAAGAAAACCTCCAGAATTATCAATAACAAAAGCCTCTTCCCCGTGGGCTTCATGAAAGCTTTCTACACCAAGAAAATGCTCAAATAAAAAATGTTTTTCTGCTGCAGAGAGTTCTTTGGCAAAAATATGGCTTGGATTGTTGAGAGCCTTTAATGATATGACGGCGCTTTGTAAAATGTTAGAAAGCTGTCTTTGACGCTCACGGTCTAATTTTCCAGGAAATAAATATTTGTTTACATTCCTATATATTTTTAAGTTCGTCGCAATCCAGATCGAATTAGGATTGTTCTTCCAAGGAGGTGTTTGAAGAATTGGAATAAGTTTACTTTGTTCCATTATCCTTCTTCTCCATGCTCTGCTTATCTACATCTTTTTTTTCTGAATCACTCTTTTCTGTTAATTCTTTAATTTGATCTCGAAGTAGTGCTGCCTGCTCATAATCTTCCCGAGTAAGTGTTTCAGTAAGTGCATCATTCAATGCAAGCAAACGAAGGGCTGGATTTAGTTTGCCGGTCTCTCCAGGAGACCTGCCCAAATGAATCAGCTTGCTTTTCCTATCTTTTAGGGGCTCTCTTTGATAAGCTTTGCTTATTATTAAATCAGCTGCTATCACATCGCCAAAAACTTCATAACATTCGCTACAACCAAGAGGAGCTCCTTGCTTAATTGCATCTAACGTAGTCCCGCAGCTTCCGCAACAAAGGCCTGCACGACCAGATATTTGCTCTAATTGAGTTGTTGCAGGAATGCCATGGAGTCTTCTTTGTAATTCAGGACAATCTGCACACATACTGGTCTTGACAATTGTATCACCAATAATTTCTGTGTAGCATACTTTTATTGGTTTTTTGCATTCAACGCATTCTAAAGGTCTATCGCTCATAAGGGATCATCTTAAAATTCAAATTTCTTCGAATCTTAGAAAATTTCCTTAATATTAAGCAACTTTTTAAAAGTTTGAGGAAGTGCTTGGATCAGATCATGTGCAATCATAGAATAAGAGGTGTTTTCAAAAGCTGCGATTTCACCACTCATTCCATGTACAAAAGTTCCAAGTAAAGCAGCATGAAAAGGCTTTAGCCCTGCTGCAAGAAAGGCTGAAATAATACCTGTCAATACATCACCCGTTCCTGCTGTTGCCATTCCAGGATCACCTTTAATGGAAAGATGAGGTTTTAAATCCTTTTGGAAAATAAATGTAGGCGCGCCCTTTAAAACAAGGATAATATTTTTTTTATTACAAAAATTTTGGCATAAAGAAATGTATTCCTCATCTACTACCCCAGGAAGGGCTTTACCAAGTAATCGATCCATCTCCTGTTTATGGGGCGTTAAAATGCTCTCTTGAGGAATTTTTATCGACTCATCCTCTGCAATAATATTCAGAGCATCTGCATCGATGACAGCATGCGTTTTTAATTTAGAGAGAATCGTTTTAAGCAATTCTTTTGTAAGAATACTCTTGCCAATACCAGGGCCCAAATAAACGGCTGTTGCTTTATGCATCATCTGCAACACCTCTTCTGATGAGTCAGATTCTTTATAATAAAAACGTATCAACTCTGGAGGAGCTGCAGACAGCTCCTGATCCATTCCCAAAGGGCATAAGATCTTTACAATGCCCGAGCCTGCTCTTAAAGAGGAGAGCCCTGACAAAATAGCAGCTCCTGGCATACCAAAAGATCCTGTCAAACCCACTACAAAACCACTTTGATATTTATGTCTTGTTCTTTTGATCTTTGGTAGCATGGATGCAATAAATGCATCCTCTTCTAAAATAAAATCTTCTTCTGCAAGCTCAATTATTGATTTATCAAGAGAAAATGAGATGGGATAAAGAGAGCCTATATGATCAAAACCTTGCTGAATAAAAAAACCAGTCTTTGGAAGCTCTAAAAATAAAGTCCACGTCGCACAAATAGCAACAGATTCTACAATTCCTGTACTCCCATTCAATCCAGAAGGTATATCTATTGCAACAATGGGCAAAGAAGAAGTGTTTGCAAGAGAAATAGCATCCTCAAAAAGCCCTTTAACTCTTCCTTGAAAGCCTGTTCCAAAAATTCCATCGAGAATAATTCCCCCTGGTGAAAAAACAAGCTTTTGTTTGTCTAAAACAAATTGAATAATACCGCCTGCTTCAACAAACTTTTTAGCCTGTAGCTGACATAAAGGACTACATTCACTTAATTCAACTAACTGAAAAACTGTAATAGAATAGTGCTTTAAAAGCCATCTTGCAGCAACATAAGCATCACCTGCATTATTACCTTTTCCTGCAAGAACAAAGATATTATCTACTTTTGGATAGAGCTTTTGAATGGCAATGGACACACCCTTTCCAGCTTCTTCCATAAACTGCAAATCACTCGCACCTCTTTCAAAGGCAATTTTCTCTATGCGAGCCATTTCCTTTGCATTAACAACTTTCATTTTAAAGATGTTCCTCTTTGATAGAACGTGTTAATAATTCCTTCACAGCTTTAGAAGGAAGCATGTTCTCATATAAAATTTGATATACAGCATCCGTTATGGGCAAATCAATACGATGATGCATACCAAGCTGTCTTGCAGAAACACATGTATACATTCCTTCAACAGCAACCCCAATACGTTTTTTTGCATCAGCTGCAGAGCAGCCCTCCGCTATTAAACGACCAAAACGATAATTTCTACTATGCGTTGAAAGACAAGTAACACAAAGATCTCCCATACCAGCAAGACCATTCAATGTTTCTGGCCTACATCCCTTTGTCACAGAAAGCTTGCGTATTTCATGTAATCCTCTTGTCATTAGAGCCGCTTTTGTATTATCTCCAAATCCAAGGCCATCAGAAATTCCACAAGCTATAGCCATAATATTCTTCATGGCACCACCAAACTGCACCCCACTTAAGTCTGTATTAGGATATACTCTAAATGTATGCGTTACAAAGGCATCTCTTATCGTATGAGCTACTTCACTATCATGACTTGCTGCAACTACAGAAGTTGGAAGGCTCTGTACGACTTCTTCAGCGTGGCTAGGTCCGCTTAAACAACCAATTAATCGAGCATAATCTGTACCTAAAATCTCTACAATAACGTCTGAGAGCAAAAGCTCTGTATTTTGTTCAATTCCCTTCGATGTTAAAACAATGGGACAATAGGGAATTCCTATATTTTTTACTTGCTGAAAAACAGGGCGAATCCCAGCGGATGTTACAGATTCAACTAATAAATCAATCCCAAGAAGAGCTTCTTCTAAGTTATTTGTAAACCTAATATCTCCTTTTGCTATATGTCCAGGAAGGTCTGGGTGTTCTTTTGTCTCTTGTAATGTCTTTACAAGGTCTTTATCTCGAGCCCATACGACACATTCAAATCCTTTGCTTGCAAGAAGTGAGGCTAAACAAAATCCCCAAGTTCCAGCTCCTAAATATCCAATTTTCATATCAAATAATTCTTTTAGATTTTTTATCTAAGTTTAAGGTTCAATGTAAGCAGCATCAGGAAGCGGTTTGTTCTTCCATTTCTGTAGTAATTCACTTGTAGGATAATAAAATTCCTGAGCAAGTTCAAACGTTCGTTGAGGAGGAGTTGTGCCTGTTACCTTCTTATAAACGTTAACATCTGTTTGTTGCAACAATGCATGTACAGTATCGATACTATCGCACCCTTCTGAATTTTTCAAGGGAGCAAAACAGTGCTCTCTTGGAAAAAGTATTGCTCCAATGCGGCTTGCAAAAGGCAGGCAGTCAAAGATAAACTTTTCAAATTTCCATGATTCTTTTTTTATTGGATAAATTTGTCCATCTCTCTTAACAAAACTATTTGAACTCTTTTTAACAGGATGATAGGGCATTTGTATACAATAGTAGAGAGTTACTTTTTCAATAAAATCTCTATCAAAACAAAAAAGACTTAAATTGGCGCATTCATGTAAAAAAGAGCCATCACTTTTCTTAGCTTGCCACTCTTTTTTTGGAAATTCAAAATATTCAATGACACGGCAATGTCCATTTTGCTTAACAAGCACGCCAACACTTTCTTCTTGCCGTTTAGCACATTTAATGGACACTTCATTATTTTGATCTACGTGAAAACCAAGTAATTCTGCACTAAAAGGATCTGCAAGAGCATTGTCTATTTGAACAAAAGAGATGTAAGAAATATTTTTTTCTTTCCACTTTTGCCATATCGCACTTTTATAAAAACAAGAAAGTGCATAACCATTTCCACAAGGTCCTTTAGCTAAATGATTAGGAGACTCTAAAAATAATTTTCCATGGTCATCTAGAAAAGGATAGGTCTCTTGAGAAAAAAATGAGACTTGCTCTTCATCTAATCCAAAATAATCATTTTCTCTAAAATGAGCTACGACAGAGTCATGATTAAGAAGAGATGTCATAATAGCAATAGGCAATTGTTTGCCTGCAAATAAGCTTGCAGCCTTTGTCTTTTCTGCAAATAATTGAAAAAGGCTTTTTTTCTTGACAATTGTTATAGGGAAAGTGCCCTTAGAGGCATTTTTAGGCATTCCAAGGCGGGTGCCTTGTCCGCCTGCAACGATTAAACAGCCAGCTTTTCCCTCTTTTAAAATTTTTTCACCCTTTAAAATGTATTGATCATTACCTGCAATTACATAATCTAAAAAAGGCTCAAAGGAAAGGCATCTCTCATGCAAAGGATGTTTTAAACATTTTTGCATCTCTAAAACTTTTTCCTCAGGAAGAGATAAGATCTCTTCCGTCAATTGCTTTTGATAAGATGCATCAAGATCTTCTAAGTATTGCAAAAGATGCTCTTGGTGCATGTACTTTAATTTTTCAAGGAGCGTTTGATTTTTGTTCTTTTGCACGTGCAATCATCTCTTGTAAATTCTTATAAACTTCATCAACTTCTATACGATTCATGCAACGAAAATCGATGGGACATGTTCTGAGGTAGCAAGGAGAGCATTCAACATGTTTATGAATAACCTTTCCAAACCCATACGGGCCTGTTGCTTTTTCATTGGTAGAACCAAAAAGTGCAAGTAATGGGGTTTGTAGGGCTGCAGCTATGTGCATGGGACCACTGTCATTGGTAAGAAAGATGGAGCATTCTCCAATTAACGCCATCAATTCTCTTAGTGATGTAAGTCCTGCTAAATTACATACCCGTTTAGGAAGCCCTGCGGAAATAGATTTTATCAAATCTAAGCTCTTACTATCTCCAAAAAAGACAACAAATACACTTTCATCCTCTAATAATTGCTTTGCTATCATACGATAGCGCTCTGCAGGCCAACATTTTGCGGGGCCAAAAGCCGCCCCTGGATTAATACCTACAAGCACCATGCCTTTTTTAAAACCCTGTCTTGTAAGCGTATTTTTTGCCATATCAGTTTCAGCTTTAGATAAATAAAGCCTTGGAATAGTTGCTGTATGTTGCAAATCTAAACAGGAATAAAGCCCCTTATATCTATCTACAAGATGTATATCTTCACTATCTCGAGAAGGCTTACATACATGTGTTAACAGGAATGAGCGCCAATCATTTGCATATCCAATGCGAACTTTTATATTACCTCTCCAGAACCACCAAGCAGAGGAAAAAGAGTTTGTAAGCAAAACCCCAAGATCGTAATGCCCTCTTTGTAGCTTATCAACGATTTGCCGCTGACCTATTCTTCTAAGAAAACCGCTTGGCTTGGAAAAAGCAAAGAGCTCGTTGATGTTTGGATCTTTTTGTAAAAGAGGGGCTATATTTTCTTGAAGCATTGCAGTAATAAAGGCTCCAGGAAAATGTCTCCTCAAATCTTCAAGAATGGGAGTTGCCATCACAGCGTCGCCCAACCAATTGGGCATGCGAACAATAATATTTTTTGGATCTTTAATATTCATACAAAAATAGCTCAAATTACAACCGAAATAATAGACCAATTTCGTAAACTTTCGCAAGCACGTTATTTCATTGAGAAGGGATTGCCTTTTAAGAAGGGTTTTCTTTAAGATTGAGAAGGAATTGATAATTAGAATACAGCAATGACACTTACAACAAGTAAAGCCTCTCATCATTTAATTGAAACTTTGGGGGATGCTTTATCTCAAACTTTTTCAGAACTTCAGCAGTTGCGCTCCCAAACCTCTTCTGCTACTGAAGAGCTTCTCTTACTTAAACTACTCAACCAAACGCTAAGAGAAGAAAATCTTGTTTTGCGAGATAAAAAGCAAGAGGTTGAAGAACTTTTGTCTCAAATTAATCTCAAGAAATCCACGTCTCTCGTTCAACAAAAGCAGTTTTTTAAAAAGCAGCAGAGCAAGGTTGCAAATGTTCTGCAAAAAGCTCTTAAAGAGCTTAAAAAGACAAAATCTAATCTAGAAGAGGTTCAGCGTGCTCATAAACTCACGCAAAAAAATGAGCCAGAACCCAAAAGAGAAGAAGTTTCTTATAATGAGGTTTTAGAATTACATGCAGAGGAAAACAATCATCTTGCAAAGGAATATCACGCTCTTTTACAAAACTTTCTCACACATGATCCACAACAAGATCTTTTGTCACTAAAACAGAAGCATGAGAATGAGCTTAGTCGCCTAAAAGTAGAATTTCAAGCTATTTTACAAAAAAGCAGGCAAGAAACAATTCTTACAATTCAGAGTAAGGAGAAAGCTTTTCTGCAAAAATTTGAGGTAGAAAAACAAGCTCTTTTAAGTAAGCAAGATCAGCTTAAGCAAAATATTCACCTAGCTCATCAAAGGCTTATAGAGGCAATACAACAAAGCAAAGAACAGGCAAAAAGGGAACAGCTTTTACAAGAAGCTATATTGCAAAAAGAGGAAGAGTGTAGACAATTAAAGTCTATTTCTGAAGAAAAAGAGCAGCTATTTAAAACATCGCTTCAAGAATCTAACGAATGGCAAGAAAAATATAATACCTCTCAAGTATGTATCCATGATTTAGAGAGAGAACTTGCTCATTTTACAAACATGCAAAAAGAGTTTGAGAGAATGCAAGCTCTTTTTTCAACGATAAAGTCGTATATGGGATCTTCTTCTGAAATCTTTTTTACGCAACCAAAGTCTAATTTAGAGCCCGATTTGTTCTCTCAAATTCCTCCTCCTAAAAAATTGCCAAACTTTAAGCAAGACCTTTTTGAAGGGATGCAGTAGTGATTGTAATTGGCATTGACCCAGGAACAAGAGTTACAGGGTATGGGATCATTCAGGTTACAAATCGTAGCTATATGGTGCTTGACTTTGGGTGCATAAGACCTCCACTTAGCGCAACACCAGAGGAGCGTTTTATCATTTTCTTTGATGCTCTCTCTTGCTTAATTGATCGCTATGCTCCTTTAGAACTTGCTATAGAGACTCAATTTGTTAAAATAAATGTACAAAGTGCGCTTAAACTTGCAATGATTAGAAGTGTTATTATTACTGCTGCTGCAAAAAAGGGAGTAAAAATCCATGAATATGCTCCATCAAGGGCAAAATCTGCAATTACAGGCAATGGTAGAGCAAAAAAAGAACAGGTTCAAGCTATGGTAAAATACCATCTAAACCTTCTAAAAGAACCTCCAGAAGATGCAGCTGATGCTCTTGCTCTTGCAATTTGCCACTTGCACACCCTATCTTTATAAGGAAAATATGTTTGAATTCATTCAAGGTATATTAGAAGAAGCAACTCCTAGTTATGCTATATTGCAAGTACATGGTATTGGCTATAAACTCTCAACACCTGCAAATTTACTTCAAAAGCTTCCCTCTACAGGAGAAAAAATTTGCCTTTATACGTCTTTTGTAATTAGAGAAAACTCTCAAGCTCTCTATGGTTTTTTTACAAAACAAGAGCGGGATCTTTTTGAAAAACTGATTAATATATCTGGAATTGGTCCTAAAACGGCTCTGTCATTAATCGGCCATTTAGATGTGATTGACCTTGTTTCTTGTATACGTCAAAATAACTTATCAGCCCTTTGCAGGGTTCCTGGAATTGGTAAGAAGACAGCTGAGCGCATCATACTTGAAACAAAAGATAAGCTTTTAAAGTTATCTCAAGAGGTAAGTAGTAGTTCATTTCCCATGCGCATCGAACAAGATGCTATTAACGCACTTATTCATCTTGGCTATTCTTCTGTTATTGCAGAAAAGGCAATTCAGCATTGCTTAAAAGAGATAAAAGAGCCTCTTGACCTTGCTGTTCTTATCACAAAGGCTCTTGAAAGATGTTCGTGAATATAAAGCAAAGAGCTAAAGTCGTTGCAAAAATTTTAAATGAGCTTTATCCAAGCCCTGCTATTCCGCTGCAACATTTTGACGCTTATACGTTGCTTATAGCCGTTTTACTCTCAGCACGCTGTATGGATGCTAGGGTTAACACAATCACTCCTAAACTCTTTTCTCTTGCCAAAACTCCCCAAGAAATGGTCCGATTGTCTATTGAGCAGATTCAAGAAATTATTAGGCCTTGTGGCCTATCACCAAGAAAAGCTTCTGCCATTTGGAACCTCTCAAAAATCCTTATAGAAAAGCATCAAGGAATTGTCCCTTGCGATTTTGAATTACTTGAAGAGCTTCCTGGAGTAGGTCATAAAACAGCATCTGTTGTTATGGCTCAAGCTTTTCACGTGCCAGCATTTCCAGTAGATACTCATATCTTTAGATCTGCAAGAAGATGGAAGCTTTCATCTGGAAAAACCGTTGAAAAAGTAGAGGGTGATTTAAAAAAACTCTATCCTAAATCTGAGTGGATAAAGCTTCACTTGCAGATCATCTATTTTTCTCGTGAATATTGTCCTGCTCTTAAACATAATCTTAAACTATGTCCTATTTGCAGCCTATTTACCGATACAAAATTTGGAAAAAATGGATGAGAGGATATCTTCTGTGATGTTTGTGCCAATAATTGTACCAAGCTCTGTCAAAACAGAGCGCATATCAAATGTAAGAAACTCTGGAGATACACCCGATCTTAGGCCTAAAACTACACGATAGCAGGCATCCATTGCAGTAAGAAGCGCTTCTTTATGGCGCAAATTAGTGATGATGAGTTCGTCTTTTGAAGGGGGTCCTTTTTCCCAAATTACTTGATCGATCTTTTCTTTGAGTTGCTCAAGACCCCATTTTTCTTTAGCAGATACTTTAACAGTATGTTTAAAAGGAAGGTCTTGTATAGCCGCATGAGGCAAGTCCACTTTGTTCCATATGACAATAGTTTTTTCCATTGGTACATCATCTAAAAGCTCTTGATCACTTGCAGATATGACGCAAGATGCATCTAAAACAAATAAAATCAGGTCTGCCTTGCTCATTGCCAGTCTAGATCTTCGAATGCCCTCTTGTTCGATTATTTCTTCAGCATCTCTAATACCAGCAGTATCCATTAAGCGAACATTTAGACCATTTAAACGAAAATGATCTTCTAATATATCTCTTGTAGTTCCAGGTATCGAAGTTACAATTGCCCGGTCTTTATCTAAGAGCATATTCATGAGAGATGATTTACCTACATTTGGGGCGCCAGCCAAGCATAAAGTGACTCCCTCATGTAAGATTTTTCCATCATGAAATGTATCAACAAGCTTTTGTATGGAAGCAATAATGCCCTCCAGTTGCAAGCAAAGCTCTTCCATGGAGGAAAATTCAAGCCCTTCTTCTGGAAAATCCACCCACGCTTCTAAAATGGAGGCTATTGTAATTAATTCATCTTGAAAGAATGTAATCTTTTTTGATAAAGAGCCTTCCAATTGGCCTTGTGCAAAGTCTAATGCTCTTTCATTTTTTGCAGCAATCAACTCTTGAACAGCTTCTGCTTGTACTAAATCAATTTTCCCGTTCATGAATGCTTTGAATGTAAATTCTCCAGGATATGCACTTCTTGCACCAGCTTCAAAAACCACTTCCAAAACTCTTCTAGATACAATAGAGCCCCCATGGCAGTGAATTTCTACTGTATCTTCTCCCGCATAAGAATTGCCTCCTAGCATGACTAATAAAAGTACATGGTCAACAACTTCTTTTTTATTATTTAAGATTTTACCGTAATGAGCGGTATGCGTTTTATAAGTTTTTACTGGTCCAGAAAAGACTTTTTCAGCGATAGTTATTGCACTTTTTCCAGTGATGCGAATAATAGCAATGCCACCCTCGCCAGGAGGCGTTGCAATGGCTGCAATTGTGTCGCCTACTTGATAAGTTCGATGAACAAATTCCATAGAGCCTAAATAATTATTTTATATTAAGGCTGTTAATTATATACTGATTCTATTTCAAAATAAAGCATCGTTTTTATGAATAAAATTTATTATATCAATAGGCGTACAGAACAGATTGAAAAAGAAGAAGTCTATGGTGGGGCTTTACTTACTTTTATTTATGGAAGCAGCCTTTTAAATAAAACACTTGGTAAATGCTTGCAAGTTCTCTTTTCATGTTCGGCTGTTTTCTCAAGGTTTTATGGTTACCTACAAAAATTACCTTTGAGCAAAAAGAAGATTATACCTTTTATTAAAAAATTTCATGTCAATGAGAGCGAATTTCAAGATCCACTTTCAAGCTTTTCTTGTTTTAATGATTTTTTTATTAGAAAGTTAAAAAAAAATGCAAGACCTATTGACTCTCGAAGCAACAGCATTATTATACCAGCTGATGGCCGCTATTTAATCTATCCAGATATCCAAGAGGCAAATGGGTTTGTAATTAAAGAGAAAAAATTCGATTTAAAAAAATTAATTAACGATGACTTGCTAACAGAAAAATATAGTGATGGCAGTATGGTTATTGCAAGACTTTGCCCTTCTGATTATCATCGCTTTCATTTTCCACTAGATGCATTTGCAAAAGAAACTCATCTTATCAATGGGTATCTTTATTCTGTAAACCCCATTGCGCTTCGAGCTAATTTAAATATTTTTGTTGAAAATAAGCGCGCTTATACTCTCTTAGAAACCAAACACAGCGGAACGATTCTCTTTATGGAAGTTGGAGCAACAAACGTTGGTAGCATCCATCAGACATATGTATCCAATACGTATGTGAAAAAGGGAGAGGAAAAAGGTTATTTCTCTTTTGGAGGCTCTACTTTAGTCTTGCTTTTTGAAAAAAATAAAATTCAATTCGACAAAGATCTTTTAAAGGCCTCTGAAACACATATAGAAGTGCTTTGCAAAATGGGTGAGTCTATGGGAATTGAATTTGAATAATTACCTCAAATTCTGTAGACTCTTCTTCATTAACAAAAAAATGGAAGAAGATCAATGTTCAACTTTTTAAAAAGAATATTTGGCTCTGCACAGGAGCGTATCGTTGCAAAATATTTTAAAACCGTTCCTCAAATCAATCAACTTGAAGTGCAGTACCAACTCTTAAGCAATGAAGAGATTCGTAATAAGACAATAGAGTTTAAAAAGCGCGTTGAAGATGGAGAAACTTTAGAGCAATTACTTCCAGAAGCTTATGCTGTTGTAAAAAATGTCTGTAGAAGACTCTGTGGAACAGAAATTCATGTGTCTGGATACAACCAACGCTGGGATATGGTTCCCTACGATGTGCAGCTTGTTGGCGGCATTGCTATGCACTATGGCAGTATTGCTGAGATGCAGACAGGTGAGGGAAAAACGCTCACTGCAACACTCCCTCTTTATCTCAACGCACTTACTGGGAAACCCGTTCATCTTGTCACCGTCAATGATTATCTTGCAGAGCGAGACTGCGCTTGGATGGGATCTGTTTTTCGCTTTTTAGGACTTACAACGGGTGCTCTTACAAATGTTGTTCCTCAACATATGCGAAAAGGTATTTATGAGTGCGATATTGTTTATGGTACTGCTTCTGAATTTGGATTCGATTACTTAAGAGATAACTCCATGGCTACAAGCCAAGAAGATCAGGTGCAAAGAGGGTTTTACTTTGCCATCATCGACGAGGTGGACTCTATACTTATCGATGAAGCAAGAACCCCTCTTATCATATCAGGACCTGTTCCTAATAGCCGTCAAATGTACGATAGTTTAAGGGATGGCGCGTTTCTTCTTGTAAAAATGCAAAGAGATTTATGCAATAGATTAGCAACAGATGCCAAGAAAGTTTTGGATAATTCACGCTACCTAAAAGAGCCTTCCGAGGAAGTGCAGAAAAAGAATAAAGACGAAGAAAATGCTCTTAAAGAAGCTTTTCGCAAACTTTGGCTTGTGAGCAAAGGAACCCCTCAGAACAAAATCTTAAAGAAATTAAAAGAAAACCCCGATATTCGAGAAGCCATAGACGACTGTGATATCTATTATTACTCAGATCAAAATAAAGAAGAAAAAGCAAAATCGCTTTCAGATCTTTATGTAATTGTCGACGAAAAAAGCAACGAATATGAACTTACTGACAAAGGTATTCACGCCTGGTCAGAATGTTCTGAGGGAGATGCTAGCGATTTTGTGATGCTAGATCTTGGCGGAGAATATGCTAAAATAGATGCAACAGATTTAAATGATGATGAAAAACTTCAAGCACGCATTGCACTTGTAGAAGAAGATGCAAAAAGAAAAGAGCGCTCTCATAACTTAAGACAGCTTTTAAGAGCACATCTTCTCATGGAAAAGGATGTAGATTATATCGTCCAAGACAATAAGATTGTCATCATCGATGAAAACACAGGAAGACCACAGCCGGGAAGGCGTTTTTCTGATGGCTTGCACCAAGCAATCGAAGCAAAAGAATCTGTTGCTATTCAAAAAGAAACACAGACATACGCAACAGTTACTCTGCAAAACTATTTCCGCATGTACAGCAAGCTTGCAGGAATGACAGGAACTGCTCTTACAGAGGCTGGAGAATTCAAAGAGATCTATAAGCTCGATGTTCTTGCTATTCCCACCAATGCTCTTTGTAAAAGAAAAGACTTTGATGATGAGGTCTATATGTCTGAGAGAGAAAAGTATAACGCTATCGTAAAAGAGATACAAACGCTACATGTTCAGGGACGCCCACTACTCATTGGTACAGAATCTGTCGATGTTTCCGAAAAGCTTTCTCGTATTCTAAAACAAAATCATATCGAACACACCGTCTTAAATGCTAGGTATCACGAAAAAGAAGCTGAAATCATTGCGGAAGCAGGAAAACTAAATGCAGTGACAATTGCTACTAATATGGCAGGAAGAGGCACTGATATTAAACTAGAAAAGAGCGCTGCAACAGCTGGTGGCTTACATGTCATTGGAACAACGCGCCATCAATCAAGACGTATCGACAGGCAATTAAGAGGACGATGCGCACGACTTGGTGATCCAGGCTCGTCAAAATTTTATGTCTCTTTCGAAGATCAGCTCATGCGTTTGTTTACATCGCCTCGCTTAACTTCTATGCTTAAGCGTTTTCGTCCACCAGAAGGAGAGCCTATTTCTGCTGGTATTTTAAATAAATCCATAGAAACAGCTCAAAAGCGTATCGAGCAGAGAAACTACACTATACGCAAGCATACGCTAGAATATGACGATGTTATGAACAAACAGCGTCACGAAATTTATTCTTTTAGAAATGACGTGCTTCATGCAAAAGAAGTGCTTCCTATTGCAATGGACCTGCTACATAGTGTCTGTTGCACGTTTGCAGGAGATTATTTCAAGAGTAAATCTATCGAGGGTGGTTGGGATCCAAGGGGCTATAGAACATGGCTTATTGAGCATTTTCCTCTCTCTGTTCCAGAAAATGCATTTGATGATGACCTACTATCGATAGAAGATATTGAAAATATGGCTTTTGATATTGTAAAAGCAGCATTAGAACAAAAGCTTATTCATGAACGCGCAAAGCTGCCAAATCAGGAAAATACCCCAAGCAATGATTACGCATTAGATCATGCACTTCGAAGTTTAATCATTCGAAAACTTGATCAAATGTGGCAAGAGCATTTGCTTCACATGGACCATCTAAGGGCAGAAGTATCTCTTCGCACTGTTGGTCAAAAAGATCCTCTTGTGGAATTTAAGCAAGAGGCATTTCTGCTTTTTGAAAAGCTCTCTCATCATCTTCGATCCGATATTGCAAAGGACTTTTTCCGCTTTGAGGTTGTAACATTTGATCCAACAGTTATGATGAACTCTCTTCCCTTTTCTAAACTTAATCTAGAGACCACAAGGTCTTTTTTCATGGAAATGGATAACCATGCATCTACGATTATCAACACGCAACTCGAAAGCGCTCCTCTTCCAAAATCTAGCCCTAAAATTGAAAGCATACAAGAAAGTGCTGAATCAAGAGCTGGAAGAAATGAGCTTTGTACGTGTGGGAGTGGTAAAAAATACAAAAAATGTTGCGGCACTACGGATGCATCATAAAAGATACCAGGGAAGAGCAGGCACTGAGGTCCTTGTATGCATTGCATGCTCTCCACAATAGATAATGGCTCCTTTTTTTGCGGGATTGTCCTCGAGTTGCAGCCATTTTTCAATACTTTTTTTAAAGTCTATTGACAAATTTAAAGTCTGACCTTAAATTTGTCTCTTTACCTAATATTTATAAATCTTTATGTTCTTACTTCATAATGTAAAATTTGAGGTAAAAATGAGTCTTCGTGTTTTAACATCTTTCCGGGGTGAAGGCGACACATGTCAAGCGTTAGGTCAAATTTTGGCTTATCCATTACTTTTAGCCACAGAAAAAAATGGCCGTTCTTACCAAGTTTTAGAATCTACCATCGAACGCCTTCCGGAAAGTTCTATAACAAAAAAAGTCGTTGTTATTTTTTTTGCTACAGTCTTTTTGCCTGTAACTTTGGTTATAGTGCCTTTGGGTCTTATCCTCATGCACTATTCTAAAACACATCAAGCTCTTTTTCATCGTGTTCAAGAAGAATGTCAAAAAGCTATGCTCTCTTTAAAGCAGTTCTATACAAGGAACTCTCAACCACCGTTATCTACCGATCCATTTTTCTATTCTATTATCGATTGTGCAGTGGCTCCTCAACTACCTAAGGCTCATATCCAAGAAAAACTTGCTACTACAGCTCAAAGCTTTAAAGAACGATGGAATATTTTCTCGAAAGGTAGGACTTTTATGCCTTTTCAACTTAATAGAGAAGATCAAAGCTTAGAAAGAGAATTCATGGATACTCGTTATATGCGCAGAAAGGAATGGTTTCAAAATCCTGAAAAAATAATTAAAGAATCCAAACCAGATTATACTGTGGCGCATTCCTTGCTTTTTGCAGATGGAGCTCGTTCAAGAGATTGTATGGCATTTGCTTATAATCATACAGGTACGGCCTATAATGCTAGTATTATGCATTTAAATGGCAATCGCTATATTGCTTGTGAAGGACCTAGCAAGCGCAATGTTTTTAAATTCTTTCAAACACTTATGGCCTATCAAGTAACACATCTAGTGCGTTTGACGGCCGATAAAGAAGGTGAAACTGCAAAATGTCATCCCTACTGGCAAGGCTTACAAACGGAACAAGATGGCATTACAATGTTAAATCTCCCTGTAAGTGTTCCTACAAACAATGACCACTCTTATGCTGTTCAAGCTTTTGATATGGAAGGCTGGAGAGATAATCAAGGCTTTAATCCTAAGGAATTACTTGACGTTGTTTTGGCAGTAAGAAAGTCTGTAAAAGAAAGTAATGGGCTACTTGCAATTCATTGTAGCGCAGGAGTTGGACGTACAGGAACTTTCATGGCAGCTCTCTCTATTGTTGATGCTATTGATGAAAGAAAAGCATTTAGCATCCAAGAATTAGTCTGCAAGCTTTCTCTACAGAGGTTTCACAGCGTTGGCAAGCCCAGCCAATACATTACTCTTCATCGCCTAGCAGAGGCGTATATTGAATCTCTTACATCTGCTGAGATTTAATTTAGGTGCTATAATACAATTTTAAGGCTTTATGGAGTTAAGATTTATGTTAAAAAAAATCATCTATTTGTATATTGCCCTAGTAGCTTTTTGTGCTGTTTTAGGAGCTAATGATTTTGATGCTTTTAATAGTCAGATTGAAAGTCGCTGGAGTGCATTTCAGGCCGAAAAAGAATTTACTTTATTTGCTTCTGGAAAGTCAGATGCTGTTTTGCAGCAAGAGTTTGAAAAGATTCAGGCAATACGTAGAGAGGTTTGGGAGGGTAAAGATTATGAATTAGCTAGTAATCTCTTTGTAAATGATCTTATAAGAGCTCCTGGTTGTGTCTCCTTTGCTTTTAATAATACCGTGCCCTATTTTAATGCCAGTACAATGCATTTAAGACAAAGAAATCACATTGCTTGCGAAGGCCCAAGATCTAAAGATATTCCAAGTTTTTTTAATTTGCTTGCAACTCATCGAGTAACTCATCTTGTACGTTTAACAGACTCTTATGAGGGCGCTACAAAAAAATGCCATCCATACTGGGAGGGACTAATGAGTACTTCAGCAGATGGAAAAAACATTTTAAATGTGCCTGTAGACGGAAAAAATTATCTGATTTGTACTTATGACATGGCTTATTGGCAAGATAATCATGGAGTTGAAGCAGATAAACTTTTAGAGTGCGTGCTTCAAGTAAAGAAGGATTTAGAGCAAGTGGATGGTTTATTGGTTGTGCACTGTAGCGCAGGAGTTGGGCGCACAGGGACATTTCTTGCAGCACTTGCCATTGTGGATGCAATTGATGAGAAAGAGCCATTCAGTATTGAGGAAATTGTTTATCGCCTATCTTTGCAAAGACCTCATAGCGTAAGTAGGTGTAGTCAATACATTACTCTTCATCGCCTAGCAGAGGCATACATTGATCTTTTGTAAGCGATTTTGAATTAATGTAATATATTGCTCTTGTAGTTTTTGTGATAAAAAACTTTGTTTAATAAGTGCCTTCCAAGCTTCAAACATACGTTCAAAATGTAGGGATTCTTCTTGTAATAGGCCTGTAGGAATGCCTAATCTTTCATGGCCGAAATAATCAAATAGGTCGCTCCTGTTTAATTTACTCTTTTTGCCTCTAATGGGAAGCGCAATTTCTTCTTTTGCTTGAAGAATGATCGTAGTATTTAAAAGGTCGTAAGCGGGGCTTAACTCTACTTTATTATGATATGAGATCAATGTAAAATTCTTTAAATGCATGTCTTCATTTCCAACAAGAAAGTTAAAAAGAACACGTCGAAATAGTTTTAATTTTTCAATTGCTGGAAATGTGCAGTGGGTATCAATTACAGAAGCAACTTTTTCCATACTGGATTCATATTTTGTATCACGAGAGTGCCCTAAAAGCTGAGAAAAATCTTCAGCAGCTATTTTTTTATTATGCGCTAAACGATCAAACCTTTTAATTAAGTAGCTTAGAGATCCATCTATGTTATGAATCATGCCATGGAAGGGAATTTCAATATTTGCAAGGGATGCAAGTTTCATTGTGAGATCTTCATTTTGAGGAACTTCGTTGTAAATAACATGTGGAGGTTTTAAGATAAATCTACCTCCTGTTTCTACAATTTTTAGCTCTTCTTTTGCAGGGTTTAAAATTACACTTAATTTTGGTTGTATGCCCTGAATAGACAGTTTTGCTGCAAGCTGAGTTGCTAATTGAATTTGTTCTTGAGAAGAATAGGGAAAGTCTTTTAAGTCTTTTAAGCTTTTGGATAGTAATTTGAGACCATTTTCAGAATATTTATTGTTTTTACAGGGCTCATAGGTAATAGGGCACTTATTCATTAGATGCCTCGACTGTAACATTGCCCACAAGGTCTTTTCCTACTGCAATAATTTGAGACATGAAGTCATTGCGATCAATTTTAGTATATCTTAGAAGGCCTTCTAGCATAGCTCCTTCTGGTAATAATCCTTCAAAAAAGGGAGGGAATCTATCAAATTCATAGATGGAGTGTATTACGGGCATGGTTAAAGATACTGAAGGGCCTTGAAAGCCTTGTGAATAAATAAAACGATAATTTTTGTTTCGTTGAATTTCTAAAAGTTCGCCCGCTAAACAGCCATTTACAAATACATTAGCTTTTTTCATTTAGATCCTCTTCAAATAAGTTCATTAGTTGACTTTTGAATTCGAGTTTAATATTCAACACATTTAAGACCTTTAAAAGTGTGTCAAAACGTACGCTAAGCTTTCCTTTTTCGATATCAAAAATAACAGTTTTACCAATGCCTCCTAGTTTTGCAAGCATTGCTTGAGATAATCCGCTTTGTTTCCTATGAAAATGAATCATTTGTCCTATTTTTTTTATGTTCATATACTCTGCCTAAAAATTACTGCCATAATAGTAAAAATAGCGAGAATTGAATAAGTTGTCTATAAAAACAGTTGTTTTTACTGTCATAACAGTAAAAATGGCGAGAAATGAGTGAATTATTGCGTTTTTAGGCGAAAAAATGATTATTTTTACCACTATAACAGTAAAAACTGCTATTGTTCTATCATAATGATAGAACCTTTGTATTTTTCTTCCATAAACTTTTTCATTTTTTCTGATTTTAATGCTTTGATAAGCTTTTGAATATCCGCGCGGTCTTTATCACCAATTCGGACTACCAAAACATTAGTATAAAGAGGGTTAGAATCATCTTTGATGATGGCATCTTTTGATGGAGAAAGACCTGCTTGTAGTGCAAAATTTGTTGGAATAACAGCAAGATCAACATCTTCTAGGGACCTTGCAAGCATGGCTGCATCAACTTCATGCAATACAAGTTTTTTGGGATTAGATATTATATTAAGTGTATTTACAGGCGCATCTTGTTTTAGTTCAATAAGGTCATATTTGCTAAGTAGAAGAAGGGCGCGCGCTTGGTTGGATGGATCATTGGGTATAGCTATGATAGCATGATCTCTTAGTTCCGAAATCTTTTTGATTTTTTTTGAATAAGCACCCAGGGGCTCAATGTGGATAGATGCAGCACTTTCTAGTGGGTAGCCAAATTGGGCAATTTGTGTCTCTAGAAAGAGTGCGTGCTGAAAAAAATTTGCATCAACATCTTTGTCTGCAAGGGCTCTGTTGGGTATTTGATAGTCTTCTACGGTGATAATATCTAAGTCAACACCTTGAGCTTTTAAGTCAGACTTAATTTGCTCCAGCATTTCAGCATGAGGGGTGGGTGTTGCAATAACTTTTAAAGAAGGTTTGTCTGTTGAGCAGCCGACACACAATAAAGCACATATAGCAATGAGTAATACTTTCATCTTGAGATTAGTTTTCCTCTGGTTTTGTAGATATGTGTTGCAAATGAGGCGCCAAGCCATTGAATGCATTGTACAAGTATGATCAGGACAATGACAGTTGCGCTCATTAGGAACAAGTTAAATTGATAGTAGCCATATTGGATGGCAATTTTTCCAAGGCCGCCCCCGCCCATAAGCCCTGCCATTGCGCTATATCCGATTAGATGAATGACGATTGTAGTAACACCTAAAATTAAAGGTGCCAAAGCTTCTGGTAAAAGTACTTTGGTAATAATTTGCATGCGAGTAGACCCCATAACAAGAGATGCTTCAATAACCGATTTTTCTACGTCCCTTAAAGCGATTTCTACAGCTCTTGCAACTGCGGGTATGGCGGCAATAGAGAGCGGCACGATAGATGCAGAAGTGCCAAGACTTGTACCAACGATCCATCTGGTAAATGGGATAAGCGCTACCATTAATATGGCAAAGGGAAAAGATCTTCCTATGTTGATAAGATAGCCAAGTATTTTATGAATGAGAGGATGTTCACTGATGTGTCCTTTATGTGTTATCGTTAAGAGAACACCGAGTGGCAGGCCAAATAGAAGAGCTATAAATGTAGAGAGGATGACCATGTAGAGCGTGCTGAGAAGTTCTACAGGAATTAGCCTTAATGCAAGAAGAATGTTTTCTGTTGTCATAGGTGAACCTCTTCAAAAGCCACATGATTATCGTTAAGAAAAGATAGTGAGGTTTCTATATCTTCTTTTTTTCCAGAAATCTCTATAGTAAGTGTGCCAATGATCGTGTTTTGTAGGCAATCGAGGCTACCAAGTAGGATATTGACGTCGACAGGGTGGTTTTTAATAAGTTTAGAGATAATGGGTTTTCCTGCATTTTCTCCTTTAAAATAGAGCTTGAGAAGACGTTTTGATGGGTTGTTTGCGTGGTATAGGGCTTGTGGAAGAACGTGACTGCGTTGTTCTAAGAAGCTTTTTGTGATAGAATGTTTGGGGTTTGCAAAAACGTCTATGACAGATCCTTGCTCTACAATAGATCCTTTGTGTAAGACAGCTACTTTGTTGCAAATTGTTTTAATGACGTCCATTTCATGAGTAATCAGTAAAATTGTAAGGCCTAATTTAGTATTGAGTGATTTTAGTAAATCTAGGATTTGATGTGTACTTTTAGGATCAAGTGCACTTGTTGCTTCGTCACAGAGCAGTAATGATGGAGATAAAGCAAGTGCTCTTGCGATACCTACTCTCTGCTTTTCGCCGCCACTTAGTTCACTTGGGTACATGTGGCCTTTGTCGCTTAGGTTAACGAGCTTTAAAAGTTCTTGTACTCTTGAGTATTGCTTGGGTTTTGGAGTGTGGCTAATTTCTAGGGGATAGGCAACATTCTCTGCAACTGTTCTGGAAGAAAGTAAGTTAAAGTGCTGGAAGATCATCCCTATCTTTTTTTTGTGTTGTCTAAGCTCTTGGTTTGTAAGTCCGGTAAAATCGATATTATCGATTAAAATTTTTCCAGATGTAGGCTTTTCTAGTTGCGTAAGACAACGAATGAGGGTAGATTTTCCTGCCCCGCTTAGCCCTATGATACCGTAGATATCTTTATCATCTACTTGAAGATTAATATCTTTCAAAGCTTCGTGCACAGAGTTTTTCTTATAAAAAATTTTTGATATCGATTTTAGTTCAATCATTTTTGATAAATTTTAAGTATGAATTAGCCCCTTATTCTAATGGGCTGTAGCATTTATCACAAGGGTATACAATTTTCCTATTGGTTTATAAATTGTTGATGATGTAAATATATGTGCTTACTTTGAAAAATCCTGATACTTGTTACTCTATGTTTCGCATTTTATTAGCTTTTTTATTTTTGCTTCTTTTGGCCTCTTGTGGAGAGCCTCGCTATAATTTTGATGTCAAGGGCGCCGATGAGTTTGTTATGGACTCTTATCGGATTCGTCAGGGAAAATTTGCTATTTTAGAGATGGAAGGTGTTCCTGTTTGCTCTATGCCCAAAGATTGCATGCTCGAGTACATCGATTGTGTTGTTGAGGATGATATATTAAATGTTTATCTCTTTCATCCTACTCGTAAAGATATTACAGGGGAAGTTGCTGGTATTGGAGATATTGTTGGTTACAGAGTCATAAAAGGTTGTTTATGTCTTCCAGAGCTTTGTCCCATTCATGTTGCTGGTCTTTCTCTTGATGAAGTAAGAATAAAAATACAGCAAAGTTATTTGGGTGTAATTAGCAACATAGAAGTTTTTGTAGACTATAAAGAACGCAGATCTAGAGTAGTTGAATTAATTGGCATGGTAAGAAATTCTTCAATACCAGTAGATGGGCGTACACGCCTTTATGATGTGTTGTCGAGAACTCAAATTCCTAATAATGCCAATTTCTTTATGAGTTATGTGGTAAGATGTGGTAGAGCTTTGCCTGTAGATATGTACAAGCTCGTAAAAGAGGGCGATATGTGTCAGAATATTGTCATGCGTCCTGGCGATAAGATTTATATTGCTGATCCTATGGACTCTAAAGTGATGATTATGGGAGAGGTGGGAAGACCTACAGTGATTAGCTTGCCTCATGGGTTTATTTCCCTTCGAGAAGCAATTGTTGAGGCAGGTGGTATTCCTTTTACGGGAGATAAGAGCTGTATCCAAGTCATTCGAGGTAATATCATTTGTCCAAAAGTGTATCTTCTTAACTGGAATCATATTGTAACGCTGCCGAATCATAGTTTGCTTTTGATGCCAGGAGATACAGTATATGTATCTGAAAAACCCATCACTCAGTGGAACCGCTTTATTGATCAGCTACTTCCGACAAGCGCTGGTGTAAGGGATGTAGGTGCAACATGTGTGTTCATAGGTAGCTAATGAAACAACATTCCTCATCATCACAGAGTGAAATTTTAATCTCTCTTGTTGACATTTGGCGCGTGATCAAGGACAAAAGGAAGATTATCCTTGTGTGTGCACTTTTGGGTGCATGTATCTCTTTTTATTATGTCATTACAAAGCCTATCACATATGTTGCTTCTGCGACCTTTAAAGAAAAGACAAGTTCATCCTCCCAGATGGGCAGCGGCACTATGCAAATGTTATTTGGCTCTGTTTTAGAAGATGGTAGCGGTTCTGCTATCAGCCTAATGCAGTCTGAATTGATAATGAAAAGAGTTGTAGAAAATTTAGGACTTCAAGCTCAGTTGTCAGAAAACGCCCCTAGGAGAAATTCTTGGAAGACAATTTTTCAAAACCTTAAGGTAAAAAGAGCTCTAAAAAGTGGGAATACAATTGCAGTTGGTAATTGTTTTGTTCCAAGCGAGTGTGTTCTGGATGAAGAAGATATAGGAGTTTCTTGCAAGAATATTCATTATGAAAGTGAGTATTCCCTTCCTTTAAATATCACATTTGTTTCTGAGGATAGATTTCAAGTAAGGAACTCAAATAGACTTGTGGGAGAGTATTTGGTTGGAGAACCTGTTCTTAGTGATTATTTTAGATTTTGTCTTTTAAAGAACCATTCAAAATCTTTGGATAAAGCTCAGTTTACTCTTTTATTGTTACCCATGAAAGCCATTGCAAATAGCCTTGCAAGGGATATCTCTATTAAAAAAGATAAGACAGATAAAAGCTTGTTATTGATTACTTATGAGCATTCTAATCGACACCTCGCTGCAGGAGTCGTTAATGAGCTTATGTTGAGCTATAAAAATTATTTAAAAGAAGAAAATAAGCGGGTTGTAGAACAGCAAATTGCTTATCTTGAAAAGAGGCAAGAAGAAGCTTCGAAAAAAGTAGAAGAGATTATGAAAACACATGCTCAATATTTGAAAGATAATATTGATGATGGTGGTTTTGTTGAGCTTACAAAAGAGCTTGAATTTGTAGGTGACATGCAAGGGGCTCTTAAGGAGCGAATTTTGAAAATTGACTTAGAGCTTGCTTTATTAGAAAATAAGGATATTGAAACTTATGTATATAGTAGTTCCTTAGAAGATGAATCATTGGCCAAATTGCTTGTAAATCGGCAAGAACTGGAAGGTAAGCGAGATTTTTTGAGTTTTGGTTTGTTGCAAGGTGAAAAAAATACAGATTACTCAAAAGAATTGTTTGCAGGTCAGCTTGTAAATTTAGAAGAGATAGAGTCTTATGCGTTAGAGATAGACCAACTGGAGACGCTCTTATTAAACAAGGAAAGTGTTGGTTTTAGATACCCTCATTCTACTACTAATTTTCATCCTGTAATTGTTAGTTGGTTGGATCAATTGAATGGTCTTGGAAGTGAGTTAGAGCGCGTAGTTCATTCCGATAAAGTTTCTGTAGAGTTAAATGAGAGATTGGTTTCCTACAAAGAAAAGCTTTTAAACTATCTTAAGGGTTATAAAAAGCTGCTGGGAATGCAGAAAAAATTTGCCGAAGAGCATTTGGCTAAAATTAATAAAGACAAGTCAGAGTTTCAAGGAATTAGCTTAGGGATGGCAGAAAGCATCTATGAGGGATATAATGAACAAAGAGATGAGATACAAAAAGATATTAGAGCCTATTCTATAGTTCTAGAGAATCTTAAAGAGGATAAGTTCGATGTAAGTTCTTTTTCTTCTGTTTTAAGGGACACACCAATGCAAGGATTGCTTGCTGATACGCTCGATCTTGTAGAGCTTTCTTATGATGGGAATAACCGTAGTCCAAAGGAGCAAGAGCGTCTAAAACATGAGCATAGGTCAAAAAAAGAATTTTTGTTAGAGCATATCAAGCAGTCGAAAGATTTGTTGCTTCTTGAAGAGAGTCGTTTAAGAGATAAACTTATTGCTTTGCAACACACAACTCTTGATATTGTCCAGAATCAATTATCTGCTATTTTAGAGCAGTTTCAAAGTTACCGTGATTCTAGGAAGCATGCACTTGGTCAAGAGCGTTTATTGATTCAGGGCGAATTAAAAAAATTACAAGAAAGAATTACACATCTTCCAGAGAAATGGATGGCTGAAAAACGCATTAATATGCATGTACTCAATAGTACGGCAGTTGTACAGGAACTTACAAAGCTTATTGAAGCAAAAAATATTGCTAGTAATTTGAATAAAGTTGAATCAACGCCTCTTGACTATGCTGTGTCACCTAGTTTTCCAAAATATGCAAGCTTTGGCATATCGGTCTTTGTTGGAGCCTTTATAGGTGCTCTTTTAATGTGTATTATTCTCGGCATCAGTACGGTCTTTAGGGGTGTGCGTGTTTCTGAAGAAAATCTTCTTTTGATGGGACAAAGAGTCGCAGGCCATCTTTTTGGATCAAAGCATACGAGCTCTTCAAGACATGATTTTCATGTTGTGCGTAAAATTATGATGTTTTTATCAGAGAGCAAGATGCCTCCTTCTAGAGGAAAGACTATTGCAATAATTCAAGAGGAAGATACTTGCTCCTCTCTTTTGGCCTATCTTTTGACAAAGAAACAAGAAAAAGTTTTAGTAATTAACTGTAGCTTGCTTAAAACTCATCAAAAAGATGAAGCATCTATGAAAGATTCGCTTCTTGATTATTTAAATGCTTCAATTGAAACTCCTTTAAAGTACGGTTTGAGTCAAGGTTATGATTATATTTATGGTGGCAAATATAGTCCTTATGCAGTTGAATTATTACAGTCGAAACGCTTTTTGGTGTATTTAGATTCACTAAAAGAGCAGTATGATTGGATTTTATTAACATTGCCACTTGTACCAACAAGTCATGAAGCACTTGTATTTAAAGATTTTGCCGATCAAACAGTTGTTGTGCTACATCATGAGAAACTTCATGAAATTACCCCCTATATAGAAAAAGTAGAAGATCTTCCTTCCAAAATAAGCTTCGTGCTCTCCTAATTTAACGAGTTCTTTGATTTAATTTCTCGCCATTTTTTAACGATTTGCGCAGCTATGGGAGCTGCCTCCTTGCCATAGTCGCCAAAGCGCAAATACACAATTATAACGAGTTCTGGATGGGAAAAAACATCTTCTGGGATATTTGCAGGTTCAAAAGAAATTCCAGAAAACCCAATATGGTTAACTAAGTGTACTCCATTTTCTGAGAGATCGATGCGCTCCATCATTTCTGCGGTACTTGTTTTCCCAATTAACTGATTTTGAAGGTCTAAATAGTCTGTAATAACATGAGGTCTGTGAGAAAATGTTTTGATATGTTGTTCTCTTGCAGTGCCTTTTGAGCCCTTGATTACTTGATTCATCGAGTCTAAGAGGTATTTTCTTACGGAATCTGGAAGAAATACTTTGCGTTTTATAGTTGTGGAGTTTGCAAGGACAGAGTTTTTATTATATTCTAAAAGAGCTTCTGTAAATAATGGAAAATCAATTCCGGCAAGCTGTAATGTTTCTTGATAAGGGAAAGTTTTTTGTGAAAAAAGCTCTTCTGCGGTTTTGGAAAGAGATTTTCCAGCTTTTAGTAATACTATGTTGGGTTGTAAAACAAAGCCCTTGTTAGCTAATGTAGAAAGCATTACAGCCGTTTGTAGAGGTGTTGTTACAAATGAATGTTGCCCAATAGAAAAGGCGTAGAGATTAGATTTGTTATGAATGACGTCATGGGGAACATTTCCAGCAAATTCTCCTGGTAGTGCTATTCCCGTTCGAGAGCCATAGGAAAAGTTCTTTGCTGATTCTATTAGGTCTTCTGGTTTATCTATAATATCGCCTGCAAGTAATGCAAAATATAAGTTACTAGAGGTCTCAAGAGCATCTGCAAGATCAACTTTTCCAATATGTGCGTGTTGACTTTTTGGTATTCTTCCTCCTTTGTAGTATTGAGGAATGACTTCCCCATTTGGAAAGTAGCCTACATTCCATGGACAAGATTTTTTTCCTGATCGATGTAGATCGTCTATAACGGTAAGAGGATTTAGCTCTTTATTGGAAAGAGTATGATCAACTGGATAATAGTTGTGTTTATAAGGTTGAATAAGGGCTGTATAGGCTGTTACTAATTTGAAAATAGATCCTAGTTGAACAGATTGTCTAAATGCATGGGATCTTCCATATCCAAAGCCGTTTTTGGGATAAAAAGATGCAGCTAAATGTTTTTGTAATTGTATTCCTTTAATGTTCCTTAAGGAGGAATAATTTCCAAAAAGGGGCTTGTTTAAGTCATTGAAACTACGAAGAGAGGAGAGGAATGTTATTACTTGAGAAGATGGGAGTTGAGATACTTCTTTGCTAAGAAGAACATACCGTTTGTGCCACGAATTTTGTGCAATATCTTCCGAGTGTAGTTCTAAATGACGTTTTATAAAGTGGTTCTTGTATACTTCGGGAAGTGTTATGAATTCTTGATTCCCGTTCAAAAAAACGAGTAGTAATGATAATTTATGTTCTTTCCAGAAATCATTAAAAAGAGCCTTTTCTTGGTTGTCAAGGTGATCAATATAGGGTTTATTGTAAGTGTGTAATTCTTTTTCCTGTGCTCTTATTGCCTCTAAAAAACCTTTTTGGTTAAGTTTTCTCCATTCTTTAAAGTCGTGTTGTCGAAAGAGTGTTCTTGTTTCATCTTGAACGACCTCTTGAATAGATGCAAAAGCTGATTCTATTTGTCGCATATTTGAAAGAGTTTTGTCGCCGATTGAATCTAAAAGTTGGATAGAATAGATACTTGGGTTGACAGCTAGAAAGTATAAATCGAGTAATAACAGTTTGTCGTAATTGGATGGTATTAGGGCAAAAAATGGCTCGAGTATTTTTTTAAGTTTTTGGATTGTTATAGGGTGGTCTTTTATTATTTGTTCTATTGAAGGGGTTGTAGAGGCAATAGGAAAGGTATCACAAAATAGAGCATTTAAAATTTGCTGCATGGGGGCATTGTGGAATAATTTTTCTAATTCAAGAGTCGCTTGAATAATTGTGGAGGCATGATGGATTTTATCTTTCGAAGTAAGCGTATCTCTTACAGGATGATTACTATCTAAAATAAACTCTAAAAAATTTTCCCAGGTAATCCATTTGCTTTCTTCATAAAATTTTTGAGACTTAAAGGAGTAGCGCTCTCTGGTGAGAGGGATTTTTTGGTTCCATAATTCTGCGATGTAAGCATAACTTTCGAGCCACTTGTAGACGTGAGAAGCTTTTTCTGCTTTTTTAATAGGATCAGTTGTTGGAATAAAATCATTAGGATCTGTTCTTGGATAGGACGCAAGGGCTAAAACTTCACCATTGTTTGGATCCATAGCAACAATGACTCCTCCCTTGATCCACGGCTGCTTAATAGGTACATAGGTCTTGGTTTTTTTATCCAAACGAATGCTTTTTCCATCCCTTAGAGATTCATTTTCTGCAAGAATAGCTTCTGCAAATTCTTGTAGTTCTGCAGAAATAGTCAGTAGGACTCTTTGACCAGAAAGCGGTTTTTTCGAGCCCGGAAGCTCTCTTAGAAAGTTACCCTTGCTGTCAGTGTAAAATAATTTTTTACCTCGAAATCCTCGAAGAGTTGCATCAAATGCACGTTCAATACCAGATTTTCCAACATAGTCGTTGATAGTGTATGCGCGCTCTTGTAGCTCTTTAAGTCTTTGTCTTATTTGAGCATGAGAAGATCCATAAAGAAGAGGTTCGTTTTCTTGCTCTTCTTCGCTTGAATTTAAATATTTTTGTAATAAATTGATCTCAGCTATGATAGCATCAAATTCTTCCTTACTGATGAATCCTAGGTAGCCTATGATATCGCATCCAACACATCCTTTGGGATAATATCTTTTAGGAACGCGTTCGACTTGCAAGCCGATTAAATCCTTTTCTAAGATTTTTAAGCGGAAGTATTCTTGCTCTGTAAGATTTTCTCTAATAACGAGAGGAATATGATTTAAAAGAGCTCCTTTTGAATGAATCAGATCCTCTAAGCGTTCAGGATCTAGATTAAGTACCTTGGCAATAACAGTAGAGATATTTTTAATGTGTTCTTTTCGTTTGAGTTGTTTAATTTTTTTTCCATTTTTGTCTGTTATTGTAATGATACTTGGAATTTCTTTAATAAGTGCGTAGGAGATATTAGCATTGTATTGTACCTGATTGATAGCCAAGGGTTCATTAAATCGATCTCGAATAGATGCTCTTGGAGCCCTTTCAACAACAGTCCTTCTTTGAGGTTTTCTTGCTTCTTCTATTTTTTCTTCGTGTTGGATGATTGATAAATGCCATAGACGAATGACAATGAGAACCATGATGACTAAAATGATATTTAAAACTTTATTTGCTTTTAGTGGAATGGGTTCGGTGAGTTGTCTTGGGCGAGAGGATCTTCTTTGTGTCATGATGCCTTCCAAGATACCCACTTAAATTAGTTTTCCGCAATACAAATTGAGGTACAATTCTTCTTGATATAAAATTGTGAGTTTTTATATAACTTAAGCCGAGTTTTGCGCCTGTAGTTCAATGGTAGAACCGTAGCCTTCCAAGCTACTTGTGTCAGTTCGATTCTGATCAGGCGCTTTTCTTTTTAAAAACATTATTAATACCAAGACTGAAATTTTTGTAAATCTAAGGATTAAAGCAAACTAAGGATTAAAGCAAAAATACCGTCGTCAATATAAAGGGACAAGGCTTGGCTGAGATTACAATTAAGGAACTTTTAGAAGCAGGCGCACATTTTGGTCACCAAAAGCGCCGCTGGAACCCAAAAATGAAAAGATTCATTTTTGAGGAGCGTAATGGTCTATACATCATTGACCTAGCAAAGACAATGCAACAAATTCGTTTGGCTGTTGAGTTTGTAAGAAAAATTGTGGCTTCACGCAAGACTATCTTGTTTGTTGGCACAAAAAAACAAGCAAAAAGTGTCATCAAAGAATGTGCTGAAGCGTGTAATGAGTTTTATGTTGCAGAACGCTGGTTGGGTGGTATGCTCACAAATTTACAGACCATTCGTCAATCTGTAAAAAAATTAGAAAAAGTAGAAAAAAAGGTTGCAATAGGTTCTGAAGGACTTACTAAAAAGGAAGTTTCGTTGCTTGTAAAAACGCAGGAGAAGCTCAATAAGAATTTAGGTGGCGTAAGAACCATGCGTAGAGTTCCAGGTCTTATCATCGTTGTTGACCCAAGTCTTGAACATTTGGCTGTTGCTGAAGCTAATAAATTGAATATACCTGTTTTAGGACTAGTTGATACTAACTGTGATCCAGATCCAATTCAACTTGTTATCCCTTGCAATGATGATGCCTTAAAGAGCATTAAATTGATTTTACAAGTCATTACACAAGCAATTATTGAACAGAAAAACGACATGCGTCTTTCTTCTGGAAAAGAGAGTGTAATGGAAGATGAAGCTGAGGAAGCAAAACATGTTTCATCAGCTGAAGAAGAATCTTTTAGTGTAGAGGGGATTGTATGACAAAACCAGTAACTGCAGAAATGGTTAAAGAGCTACGTGCAAGAACAGGTGTTGGCATGGCAAAATGTAAAGAGGCATTGGACCAATCTGGTGGCGATATGGATCTTGCAATTGCAAATTTAAGAAAAGCAGGTATTGCATCCGCTGTTAAAAAAGAGGGGCGTGAGACCAAGGAAGGTTTGATAGGTGTTGCTGAGTCTGCAAAGGCGCTTGCTTTGATTGAAGTAAATGCAGAAACTGACTTTGTTGCAAAGAATGAATCATTTCAGAAATTTTTGAGTGAACTTGCTCTAGAAGTTGCAAATACTACGCCCGTCTCTGTGGACGCGTTTTTACAACAGAAATTTTCTAAAGATCATTCGTTAACAATAGACCAACATAGAGCAATCGTTGTTCAGAGCATTGGTGAGAACCTAAAAGTACAACGTATCGCAGTTTTTCAAAAAGGTAACGATCGCTCACTTGGTTTTTACTCTCATATGGGTGGTAAAATTGTAACTTTTGTTGAAATTGAAGGAGCTTCTGGTGAAGAGGCTTTAGCAAAAGATATAGCAATGCATATTGCAGCAGAAGCACCTCAATACCTAGATTCAAGTGAAATCCCGGCTGATGTTAAAGCCCATGAAGAGGATATTGCAAAGGGGCAGGTAAAAGGTAAGCCTGAGAATATTATTGCAAAAATTGTAGAAGGTAAGATCAACGCCTTTTATGACCAAGTCTGTTTGCTTCGTCAAAAATTTGTAAAAGATCATACAATTACAATAGAGCAGCTTGTTGCAGCTAAGGCAAAAGAAATTGGCAAGCCAATTAAACTAAAGCGATTTTTGCGCTGGCAAGTTGGTGAGCAAAGCGTAGCAACTTGAGTTTTTCGCAAGGCAGCAACCGAAGTTTTTACTTTAGGTTGCTTTTAAGTTATAGCAGAAAACCCTTCTCAAAAGAGAGGGGTTTTTGTTTTTAGCGGAAGTTTTTTAGGAGACACATTTTGTTAAAACGTATTTTACTTAAACTATCAGGAGAAGCCCTTCTGGGCCAAGAAATTGTAGGGAAAGAGACAGCACTTATCATTGCAAGGTCAGTTAAACAGCTTCAGGAAGATTCAATACAAGTAGGTATTGTAATTGGAGGCGGTAATATTTTTAGAGGCAATCAGAATGCTCTTCTTGGAATATCAAGAGTTGCATCTGATCAGATGGGTATGCTTGCAACACTCATTAATGGGATAGCATTGCAAGAGTTATTTATAAGCATTGGGTGCAAGGTGAAGGTTTTAAGCGCAATTGCTTGTGGTAATTTTGTAGAGGAGTATTCACCTGCAAAGGCCATTGCTTATTTAGAACAGGGTTTTGCTTTAATTTTTGTGGGTGGTACAGGAATGCCCTTTTTTACAACGGATACTGCTGCGGCTTTGAGAGCAATTGAAATAGGGGCTGATATTATGTTAAAAGCTACAAAAGTGGATGGTGTTTATGATAAAGATCCTCACAAATACCCTGATGCTGTAAAATATGATAAAATTTCTTATTCAGAAGTGCTTGAAAAGTCTCTTGCTGTCATGGATCTTACAGCTACGGCCTTATGTATGGAAAATCAGCTACCTATTCTAGTCTTTGACATTTTTGCTCAAGATAGTTTAAAAAAGGCTGTATTTCAAAGTAATATTGGAACGCTTGTATCAAAGGAGTAAGAGTTTTATGAGTTATGAATCAGCAAAAACTAAGATGACGGCAGCTGTTGAGCATTTAAAAACGGAATTGAAGTCCATTCGGACAGGTAGAGCAAATCCTAGCATGCTTGATTCAGTTACGGTAGATGTTTTTGGAACGCCTACCCGGTTAAAGGGTGTTGCGAATGTAACGGCTCCTGAGGGCAGACAATTATTAATTACACCATTTGACCCTAATAATGTAGGTAGTATTGCAAAAGCTATAGAAAAGGCAAATCTGAATTTGCAGCCTATTGCTGATGGAAATGTTGTTCGTATTAAGATCCCTCCAATGGATTCTAATGCAAGGCAGGAAATGGTAAAGCTTTGTAAGAAAAAAGCGGAAGAAGCAAAGGTTAGTATACGTAATATTAGACGCGAGTGTAACGAATCGGTAAAGAAGCAGAAAAGCGCGGGTGATATTGCAGAAGATCAGATGAAAAGACTTGAAAAGCAGATTCAAGATTTAACAGATAAGTCCTGCAAAGAGATTGACGATGCAGCTCATGCAAAAGAAAAAGATGTAATGGAAATTTGAGATTGTTTGTGTATAAAACTGTTGCATGAAATTCTGTGTCACTGTAAACTCAAGCACTTCTTGTCCTGGGAGTGTTTTTAGAAACTTCTTATTACAAGAGGAAAATCTGGCCCCATCGTCTAGTCAGGTCTAGGACACCGGATTTTCATTCCGATAACAGGGGTTCGAATCCCCTTGGGGTCATCTTGAGTCTTTAGCTCAGTTGGTTAGAGCACCTCACTTTTAATGAGGGGGTCGATGGTTCAAGTCCATCAAGACTCAATTTTTTTTGTTAGTGTTATAATAGTTTTTTAAAATCTTATGTCAGCTCCAACTGAGAGAGCTGTTTCTGATAAGAAACGTGCCTCTGCAGTTACGCTCATGCGTCCTGTATCAAGTAGGGTTGTTCCGAAAAACCATCCAAAATGATCTCTTGTTTTATTACTGCTAGAAACAACACCATCGAGTGCTCCATTGGCAATTCCTCGTTCGTTGGCCCAGTAGACGCCAAGATAAGGAACTAGACAGCTTATTTTATGAGATAAGCCAAGGCTGTATTGTGAAGAGTGATCGGTGTAGGATAGTGTATGTGTTGCAGTAGCTCCATTCAATGTTGCGCTATCCACTGGTGTTCGTACTGCAGCCCCATATTGTACGTTTGCTCCTATATAGGTAGTTCCATAGTGTGCCCAATTGGCCTCCCATAATACAGCTTTTAGCCCGACGCCCCAATGTGTTCTTGTTGCTGAATGTAGGATGACATCTCCCACATCTGGAATAGCATTGTTTGAATCATACGAAAATACACCGACAGAGCCATAAAGATCGATTCTCTTCCAAAAGTTTAAGGTAAGTATGCCAGAGTTTGTTGTATAGCCTGTGGTTCTTACTGCACCTGTAGTAACAGTTTTTAAACGATCGGCAGTAACAAAGTTGCCAACATATCCAAATTTTACGCCAAAATTATCATTGCAATCATTACGAAATACCCCTTGGCTTAAAAGCGCGGGTGCTGCTGGATTGAGCTCTGCAAGAGCATAAATTGTGCATTGTGCAAAGAGAGCGGTTGTAAGTAAGAGTTGTTTTTTCATAAGACATCCATAAATTAAATTTCTTTGTTTTCCAGGAATTGGAATAAATCAGCAAGTAAATAAAATTTTATCATTTTTCTAAATGCCTTTTCTCACTTGAGTTTAAGAAGAGATTTCTTCATCATTGTTATACACAAACAAGTTCAAAAACCAATTTTTGAACTTGTTTGTGTATACAATATTTTACAGGAGTAGCATTGTAAATGCGTAGAAAAATTTCTGTGCTTGGAAGTACGGGTTCAATTGGTAAAAATGCCTTAAAAATCGCTTCAAACTCTAATGAAAAGGTTGAAATAGTTGCTCTTTCAGCAAAAGAAAATATCGATCTATTAGAGCAACAAGCATGGGAATATGCTCCACGCTTAATTGCTGTGTATGATAAAGAAAAAGCCTTGATCTTGCAAAAAAAATTACCTCATATTCGCGTGCTTGGTGGTATGGAAGGGTTATGCGAAGTTGCAACTCACCATGAAGCTGAAACAGTAGTTGCAGCAATTGTGGGTTCTGTGGGTTTATTGCCAACGATAGAAGCAATTAAAGCAAAAAAAGCGATCGCATTGGCTAATAAAGAGGTTTTGGTTGCTGCAGGAGCTTATATCATGCCCTTGGTAAAGGAGCATAATGTAGCTTTGATACCTGTAGATAGCGAGCATAGTGCTGTTTTTCAGTGCTTGCATCATGAAGATCCTAAATCAGTGCGCCGGATTATATTGACAAGTTCAGGAGGTCCTTTTCGTGAATGGAGTCTTGAGCAGCTTGGACAAGTTACTGTAGAGGATGCTTTAAAGCATCCTAACTTTGCAATGGGAGCAAAAATTACTATAGACTCTTCAACATTGATGAATAAGGGATTAGAAGTTATCGAGGCTTATTGGCTGTTTGGTGCCCAGTTAGATCAAATTGAAGTTATAATACATCCTCAACAAAAAATTCATAGCATGGTAGAGTTTATTGATGGTTCTATTATGGCTCAGATGTGTGAGCCAGATATGGTTATTCCCATTCAATATGCAATGACCTATCCAGAGCGGTTTCAGGGCCTATTAAAGCCTTATGACTTTGTAAAAAATTCAAGGTTGGATTTTATACAACCAGATATTTCAAAATTTCGCTGTCTCTCTCTTGCATATGAGGCGCTGCGTTTAGGTGGAACATTGCCTTGCTACATGAATGCTGCAAATGAAGTTTTAGTTAATCGTTTCTTGAAAAAAGAGATTTCTTGGATGAGCATTAGTGAAAAACTAGAAAGGCTCATGGGAAATTGTCAAAATCATCAAGATGTTTCTTTAGAATCCATTTTAGCTGTAGATGAGTCTGCTCGTAGAGATGCTCTAAAAATTTAATTATATTATAAATCTTGCGTGAAAAGACAAAATTGCGCAAGATTAGCCTAAAACATGAGGCGATTCAATATTAGACTTCTTGCGTAATTACATTTTATCGCATCTTAATTTCGTATTCGCTATCGCAATTTGATACGTCAAGTGATTTTGAAGTAGTTCAGTAGACTTCTTGCATAATTAGCTTTGCTTAGAAAAATTGAAATTTTTTGAGTAGATTTATTGATAAATTTATCAAGCATATGTGAGCATATGGTTGATAAATTTAACGATAAAGATGTCAAAAAAGACAATTTTAACAAGCAAATGTGATTACGCAAGAAGTCTAGTATAAAATGAACAAGATTGAAGCTTCTCACTTCATTTTATAAGATCATTTTTTTTGAGAAAATAATTGTTTAGGGTTGTATGCGTTTTGTTATAATTTTATTTTTAATTTGCACGTGTGTAGCAGACGCTAAAACAGTCTGTCTAAATATGATTGTTAAAGATGAGAGTGCTATCATTGAGCGTTGTCTTAATTCATGCAAAGATAAGATTGATTATTGGGTTATTGTTGACATGGGTTCTTGCGATGCAACAAAGCAGATCATTTGTCAATGTATGAAAAATAAGCCTGGAGAATTGCATGAGAGGTCTTGGGTTAATTTTGAGTATAATCGCAATGAAGCGCTTGATCTTGCAAGAGATAAGGCTGACTACATTTTATTTATTGATGCAGATCAGAGATTGGAGTTTGAGCCTACGTTTAATGAAGCAACATTGGAAGATCCCTATTATTATGTTACTACAGAGGAGCCAGGAGGCCTTACAAGTAAGCATATATTGTTAGTAGATGCAAGCTATCCATGGCATTGGACGGGATCTGTTCATGAAAGCATTAGTTGTGAGGGAATGGTTCTTGATTTTCAAAGAAGTATGAATGGGGTTAAGCTTATCAATGTTCAAGATGGTTGTCATGCTAGTGACCCCAATAGGCATTTAAAGGATGCAGAGACCTTGGAAATTGAAGTAAGAAAAAATCCTACAGACAGCCATGCTGTTTTTTGTCTTGCCCAGTGTTATCTTAATGCGAATCAAAAAATATTGGCTCTTAAATACTATGAGAGAAGGGTGCAGATGGAAGGATCTCTGGATGAAAAATGGTATTCGTTGTATACAGTCGCAAGATTGCATGATGAAATGGGCTTCCCATCTGATGTGATAACAAAAGAATATTGTCAGGCTTTTCAACAAAGACCTATTAGGGCAGAGCCTTTAGGGCTTTTAGCATTGCACCATTTGCAACGCGGAAATTTTATATTAGCTTACGCGCTTGCTGTACAGGCCTTGGGTATAAAAAAACCACAAGATGGATATTTTGTAGAAGATTGGTTTTATGAGTATGGCTCTCTTTGCATATATGCAGATAGCGCGCGTTGCCTGGGGGCTAAAGAGCAGGCTTTAAAAGCCTACCAACATGTACTGAAGCGAGAGTGCCTTCCAGAGGGTGTTAGATCCAAAATTAAAAAGACAGTTGAGGAACTCAGTGCGCCTATTTCTATAAAATAGACAAAGTTTATTATTTATTTTGCCAATAAATAAAGAAAAAAGTAAAACCTACATTTTATATCTTTTTTAATGAATATGGTTTTATATGATTAGATCGATTGCAACGATTGCAATTATAACGGGTACACTTCTTTCAAAAAGTCTTGATGCACAAACATCGACGTGGACAGGAGGTACATCAACAGATTGGAATACATCGGGGAATTGGAATAATAGTACGGTTCCAAGTGGCAGTGGAGCCACTGCAGCTATTCCCAATGTATCAAATCAGCCCATTCTTTCAGGGGCTTCTTCTGCAATAGGCATATTGTCTCTTACTCCGCCGAATTCGGCCACTCTTGTTACAATAGATAATGATACAATGACAATTTTATCTGGTGCAGGAAATGGTGTCATTGGATCTGGTACGGTTGCTCTTGAGGGCAATGGTTCAATAGAGTTTCAGTCGGGAACTTTTGCGTCTGGTGATTATGATGCAGGGGCCTCTCATAGCAATATTTCTTACATCGTTACAGGGGGCGGTACAGGCAATATTACATTTGATACAGGCTCTTCTGGAATCAGCGGTACATCAACTTTAAATATTTCAAGTACGAGCACAAACATTGGTAATTTGGCAGTTAATAGTTCGATAAGCGTTTCAACGCTTAACTTTGGAAATAGTAGTGATACAGTTAGCCTTGGAAGCGGTAACGCATTGACGTTATCAGGAGGTTCTAGTGCGATTGCAGGTGTGATTTCTGGTCCTGGTAGTCTTGTGTTTTCTTCTACAGGCACTCTTGGATTGAACGGGAATAATACATTTTCAGGTGGAACGACTCTTTCTTCTGGTAGTATTAATCTGGGCAGTAGCTCTGGCCTTGGGACAAGTACGCTTGCTATGTCAGCTGGAACTACGTTGAACCTATCGAATACAGTATCTACTGGCAATGCTATTACTCTGAGTGGCTCTGATGCAATCTCTGTTGCAAGTGGCACAGGTACATTATCTGGAATCATTAGTGGATCTGGATCCCTTACTCAATCAGGCGCAGGAACGCTCGTATTTTCTGGTGCCAATACTTATACTGGAGGCACGGATGTATCAGCAGGTACGCTTCAACTAGTAGGTGGAGGTAATTTAGCAACTACAGGAACAGTAACAGTTGCTGGTATTCTCGATATGAGCAATACAACACAGAGCTTTGGACCACTTGCAGGTAGCGGTACTGTGCATTTGGGAACGGGTACTTTAACTATTAATGAAGCATCGAATACGACATTTTCTGGAGTTGTCGATGGGGCTGGGCATATAGTTAAAGCAGGTAGTAGCGCCCTTACTCTGTCCGGACAAAATACATATTCACAAGGCACAGAACTTTCTGCTGGCACTATTATTCTTGGAAGTAGCTCTGGAATTGGAACGGGCACGCTTGTAATGGATGCGTCTACCACTTTAACTCTTTTAAATACAGTGTCTACTGGTAACGCAATTACTTTAAGTGCTGCAGAAAATGTTTCTGTTACAAGTGGTACAGGGTCCTTAACGGGTGTCATCAGCGGGTCTGGATCTCTTACTGTGGCAGGTAGTGGAGCTCTTGGATTAAGTGGAAATAATACTTATACAGGTGGTACGGCACTTACTGCTGGTACTATTGATTTGGGAAGTAGCACAGGTCTTGGAACAAGCACACTTGCCCTGTCAGCTGGAACAACTTTGAACTTATCGAACACAGTATCTGCTGGTAATGCAATTACGCTGGCAGGTAGTGATGCTGTGGGTGTAGCTTCTGGTACAGGATCTTTGACAGGTGTCATTAGTGGGTCTGGATCTCTTGTTAAAGCAGGTGGTGGCGCTCTTGGATTGGGTGGAAGTAATACTTATACAGGAGGCACGACACTTGCTGCTGGTTCTATTGATTTGGGTAATAATACAGGTCTTGGAACAAGCACACTTGCCATGTCAGCTGGAACTACTTTAAATGTGTCAGATACGATATCTGCTGGCAACGCAATCACACTGGCAGGTAGTGATACTGTGGGTGTAGCTTCTGGTACAGGATCTTTAACAGGTGTTATTAGCGGATCTGGATCACTTACTGTAGCAGGTAGTGGCGCTCTTGGATTAAGTGGAAGCAATACTTATACAGGAGGTACGACACTTACTTCTGGTTCTATTGATTTGGGTAATAATACAGGTCTTGGAACAAGCACACTTGCCATGTCAGCTGGAACTACTTTGAATCTATCGGATACAGTATCGGCTAGTAACGCAATTACATTAACAGGTAGCGATACTGTGGGAGTTGCTACTGGTACGGGATCTTTAACAGGTATTATTAAGGGAAGCGGCTCTCTTAGCGTGACAGGTAGTGGTGCTCTTGGATTAAGTGGAAACAATACTTATACAGGTGGCACAACACTCTCTTCTGGCATCATTAACTTGGGCAATAGCGCAGGTCTTGGAACAAGCACACTTGCCCTGTCAGCTGGTACTACCTTGAACCTATCGAACGCAGTGTCTGCTAGCAACGCAATTACATTGACAGGTGGTGATAATGTAGGAGTGATTTCCGGTACGGGTTCATTGACAGGTGTTATTAGTGGATCTGGATCGCTTACTGTGGCAGGTAGCGGTGCTCTTGGACTAAGTGGAAATAATACTTATACGGGAGGTACAACTCTTTCTTCTGGTAGCATCGATTTAGGTAGCAGTACGGGCCTTGGAACAAGTACGCTTGCCCTATCAGCTGGCACCACTTTAAATCTATCGAACGCAGTGTCTGCTAGCAACGCAATTACATTGACAGGTGGCGATACTGTGGGAGTTACTTCCGGTACGGGTTCATTGACAGGTGTTATTAGTGGATCTGGATCGCTTACTGTGGCAGGTAGTGGTGCTCTTGGGTTAAGTGGAAATAATACCTATACGGGAGGCACAACTCTTTCTTCTGGTTCTATTGATTTAGGTAGCAGTACGGGTCTTGGAACAAGTACGCTTGCCATGTCAGCTGGAACCACTTTGAACCTATCGAATACAGTATCTGCTGGTAATGCAATTACACTAACAGGTAGCGATGCTGTGGGTGTTGCTTCTGGTACAGGGTCCTTAACTGGTGTTATTAGTGGATCTGGATCTCTTGTTAAAGTAGGTAGTGGCGCTCTTGGATTGAGTGGAAGCAATACTTACACGGGTGGTACAAATCTTAATACTGGTATCATCAACCTTAGTAATGGTTCTGGTCTTGGAACAAGTACGCTTGCCATGTCAGCTGGTACTACTTTAAATGTGTCGGATACAGTATCGGCTAGCAACGCTATTACTTTAACAGGTAGTGACACCATAGCAATTGCTTCTGGTACAGGTACGTTATCTGGAATTATTAGTGGATCGGGCTCTCTTACGCAATCAGGTGCAGGAACGCTCGTATTTTCTGGTGCCAATACTTATACAGGTGGTACGGACGTTTCAGCAGGTACACTTCAACTAGTAGGTGGAAGTAATTTAGCAACTACAGGAACTGTAACTGTCGCTGGTATTCTCGATATGAGCAATACAACACAGAGCTTTGGACCACTTGCAGGAGCTGGTACGCTGCATTTAGGCACTGGTACTTTAACTATTAATGAGACATCAAGTACGACATTTTCTGGAGTTGTTGATGGAGCTGGGTACATAGTTAAGGCAGGTAGTAGCGCCCTTACTCTGTCTGGACAAAATACATATTCACAGGGAACAGAACTTTCTGCTGGCACTATTATTCTTGGAAGTAGTTCCGGTCTTGGAACAGGTACGCTTGTAATGGATGCATCTACTACTTTAACTCTTTTAAATACCGTGTCTACTGGTAACTCTATTACTTTAGTTGCCGCTGAAAATGTTACTGTTTCAAGTGGTACAGGGTCTCTAACAGGTATTATTAGTGGATCTGGATCTCTTACTATGGCAGGTAGTGGCGCTCTTGGGTTAAGTGGAAATAATACCTATACAGGTGGTACGGCGCTTACTGCTGGATCTATTAATCTTGGTAATGGTTCTGGCCTTGGAACAAGTACACTTGCCATGTCAGCTGGAACTACTTTAAATTTATCAGATACAGTCTCTGCTAGTAATGCAATCACTTTGAGTGGCTCCGATGCAATCTCTGTTGCAAGTGGCACAGGTACACTATCTGGAATTATTAGTGGCACTGGTTCTCTTACTCAGTCGGGCGCAGGAGCACTCGTATTTTCTGGTGCCAATACTTATACAGGTGGTACGGACGTTTCAGCAGGTACACTTCAACTAGTAGGTGGAAGCAATTTAGCAACTACAGGAACAGTAACTGTCTCGGGTATTCTCGATATGAGCAATACAACACAGAGCTTTGGACCGCTTGCAGGAGCTGGTACACTGCATTTGGGCACTGGTACTTTAACTATTAATGAGACGTCGAATACGACATTTTCTGGAGTTGTTGATGGAGCTGGACATATAGTTAAGGCAGGTAGTAGCGCTCTTACCTTGTCTGGACAAAATACATATTCACAGGGCACAGAGCTTTCTGCTGGCACTATTATTCTTGGAAGTAGTTCTGGTCTTGGAACGGGCACACTTGTGATGGATGCATCTACTACCTTAACTCTTTTAAATACAGTGTCTACTGGTAATGCCATCACTTTAAGTGCTGCTGAAAATATTTCTATTACAAGTGGTGCAGGCTCTTTGACAGGTGTCATTAGTGGATCTGGATCTCTTACTAAAGCAGGTAGTGGCGCTCTTGGACTAAGTGGAAACAGTACTTATACAGGAGGCACAACGCTTTCTGCTGGCATTATCAATCTGGGTAATAGCTCAGGTCTTGGAACAAGCACACTTGCCCTATCAGCCGGAACCACTTTGAACTTATCAGATACAGTATCTGCTGGTAATGCAATTACATTGGCAGGTAGCGATACTGTGGGTGTAGCATCTGGTACAGGATCTTTGACAGGTATCATTAGTGGGTCTGGATCTCTTGTTAAAGCAGGTAGTGGAGCTCTTGGATTGGGTGGAAGTAATACTTATACAGGAGGTACGACACTTACTGCTGGTTCTATTGATTTAGGTAATGGCGCAGGTCTTGGAACAAGCACACTTGCCATGTCAGCTAGTACCACCTTAAACCTATCAGATACGGTATCTGCCGGTAACGCAATTACCTTGACAGGCAGTGATACGATAGGAGTTGCTACTGGTACGGGATCTTTAACGGGTGTTATTAGTGGCTCTGGATCTCTTACTATGACAGGTAGTGGAGCTCTTGGATTAAGCGGAAACAACACTTATACAGGAGGTACAACCCTTTCTTCTGGTATCATCAATCTTGGCAATAATTCTGGTCTTGGAACAAGCACACTTGCCATGTCAGCTGGAACTACTTTGAATCTATCGGATACAATATCTGCTGGTAACGCAATTACATTGACAGGTGGCGATACAGTGGGAGTTGCTACTGGTACAGGATCCTTAACAGGTATTATTAAGGGAAGTGGCTCTCTTACCGTGACAGGTAGTGGCGCTCTTGGATTAAGTGGAAACAATACTTACACGGGTGGCACAACCCTCTCTTCTGGTATTATCAATCTTGGCAGTAGCACAGGTCTTGGAACAAGTACGCTTGCCCTATCAGCTGGCACCACTTTAAATCTATCGAACGCAGTATCTGCTAGCAACGCAATTATATTGACAGGTGGCGATAATGTGGGAGTAATCTCTGGTACAGGTTCATTGACAGGTATTATTAGCGGATCTGGATCACTTACTGTAGCGGGTAGCGGAGCTCTTGGATTAAGTGGAAATAATACCTATACAGGAGGTACAACTCTTTCTTCTGGTAGCATCGATTTAGGTAGCAGTACGGGTCTTGGAACAAGTACGCTTGCTATGTCAGCTGGAACTACGTTGAACCTATCGAATACAGTATCTGCTGGTAATGCAATTACACTAACGGGTAGCGATACTGTGGGTGTAGCTTCTGGCACAGGGTCCTTAACGGGTGTTATTAGCGGATCTGGATCTCTTGTTAAAGTAGGTAGTGGCGCTCTTGGATTGAGTGGAAGCAATACTTACACGGGTGGCACAAACCTTAATACTGGTATCATCAATCTTAGTAATGGTTCTGGTCTTGGAACAAGTACGCTTGCCATGTCAGCTGGTACTACTTTAAATGTGTCGGATACAGTATCGGCTAGCAATGCTATTACTTTAACAGGTAGTGATACCATAGCAGTTGCTTCTGGTACAGGTACATTATCTGGAATTATTAGTGGCACTGGTTCTCTTACGCAGTCGGGCGCAGGGACACTCGTATTTTCTGGTGCCAATACTTATACTGGAGGCACGGATATATCAGCAGGTACGCTTCAATTAGTGGGTGGAAGCAATTTAGCAACTACAGGAACTGTAACTGTCGCTGGTATTCTCGATATGAGCAATACAACACAGAGCTTTGGACCACTTGCAGGAGCTGGTACGCTGCATTTGGGCACTGGTACTTTAACTATTAATGAGACATCAAGTACG
>JARLHF010000037.1 GCA_031292375.1 Chlamydiales bacterium | reverse complement strand
TGCTTGTTAAAATTGTCTTTTTTGACATCTTTATCGTTAAATTTTTCAACCATATGCTCACATATGCTTGAAAAATTTATCAATAAATCTACTCAAAAAATTTCAATTTTTCTAAGCAAAGCTAATTATGCAAGAAGTCTAATTAATCCTGTATAGCGACTCTTTACTTCATCATTGTTAACAGCAATGTGAAGGGCTTTTGCAGTGCCTACGAGCACTACAAGTTTTTTGCCTCTTGTCACACCTGTATAAATGAGATTTCTGTTCAGTAAAACAAAATGTGTCGTGTGAACAGGAATGATTACGCAAGGGCTTTCACTTCCTTGATATTTATGAATGGATACAGCATAAGCCAAAACTAATTCATCAAGCTCACTAAATTCATAAACTACTTTTCTTCCATCAAAAGAGAGGATTACTTCTTGTTCTGATGTGTCAATACCAGTAATGCGGCCAACATCTCCGTTATAAACATTTTTGTTATAGTTATTGCGAATTTGCATGACTTTGTCGTGGAGATGAAAACGTCTTCCAGAGGCAAAGAGGGGAGTGTTACTTGGATTTAATACTTCTTGTAATACAATGTTTAAACGCTCTGTACCGATAGGGCCTCGTTTCATAGGAACTAGTACTTGAATATCATCAAAGGGATCAAATCTATACCTTTTTGTTAAGCGCTTTGTAACTAGCTCTACAATTGTATTTAAAATTTCTTCTGGTTCTTCTCTTTTCATGAAAAAAAAGTCGGAATTTGCACTTGTGTAAATGTCCGGGAACTTACCCTCGTTGATAAGGTGAGCATTGGTAATGATTTTAGAGCCTTTGGCTTGTCTAAAAATTTCATTAAGTGTTGTTACAGGGATTTTTTTGGAAGCAATCAAGTCCTTTAATACATTTCCAGCACCTACACTTGGTAATTGATTGATATCGCCAAGAAAAATCACTCGTGCATGGTCTGGTATAGCTTTAAGTAAGCTATACATCAAAAAAGTATCGATCATGCTCGATTCATCTATGATGATCAAATCGCACTCTAAGGGCATTTCATGGGATCTTTTAAAGCCATTTTTTGTAAAAGACCATTCGAGTAGAGCATGCAATGTTTTTGCCTCTTTTTTTGTAATCTCTGACATGCGCTTTGCAGCCCTTCCAGTGGGAGCTGCAAGAAGAATACGACTTGTAACCTTATCTAAAATGGTAAGGATCGCTTTTGTAATCGTACTCTTTCCAGTTCCAGGACCACCTGTAATGATATGGAATTTATCTTGTAAACAGAGAGCTACAGCTTTTGCTTGTTCTGTTGCAAGTTCTATTTGAAGTGTTTGTTGAACCCAAGGAATCGCCTTTTTTTCATCAATTGAGCGCAGTGTACTTTTTGCATAGAGTAAGCGTTTGATCTCTCGGCCAATGCCTTGTTCACAAATATAATACATTTTTAGCCAAACAAAAGGTATGTTGTCAAATAGTTCTCGAACAATTCTTGTTTGAGTTTGTAAAGCACTGATTTCTTGTAAAATGCACTGCGAGGGCACTTCTAAAATTTCTTCGGCTTTCAAAATGAGACTTTCTTCTGGATAGCAGACATGTCCCTCTGTTGCAAGGTCTTGGAGGACAAATTCAATTCCTGCTTGAATACGCCTGTCACTTGTCTTGTCAAAGCCCATCTTTTGAGCTATTGTGTCTGCTGATTTAAAACCAATTCCATGAATGTCTTGTGCCATTCGGTAAGGGTTTTCTTTGACCTTCTCTAGAGCCTGATCTCCATATGTTTTGTAGATTTTTTGTGCAAAACTTGGGCTTACACCATACTGTTGTAAGAAAATCATGACCTCGCGAATTGATTTCTGTGCACCCCAACAAGTTTTGATGCGCTCAAGCTTTTTATCACCAATTCCCTGTACTGTTAAAAGGGCATCTGGTGACTTATCGATGATATCGAGTGTGTTTAGGCCAAATGTGTTGACAATACGTGTTGCAAATACAGGGCCAATGCCTTTAATAAGGCCTGATTCTAAATACTTTTGAATTCCATGCAGATCAGCAGGAGCTTGCATATGGCATTCGCGCACATCAAATTGCATGCCATGCTGAGAATTGAATTTCCATATCCCAAGAAGGCGTACAGTCTCTCCTGGCTGCAATGCTGGCAGCGAGCCTACAATGGTTGTTAAGTCTGATTTTTTAGGCTCTTTTAGACGAGCAACAGTAAAGCCATTTTCGCTGCTGTGAAAGGTAATGCGCTCTATATATCCTACGATACTTTCAAGCGCATTTTGTGTAAGGTGTGTCATTCGATGATAATTTTTTCTATTTTATCACCTTGAACAATTGCATTTACAACATCCATGTCTTTTGTTCTTCCAAATACAGTATGGACGCCATCCAGATGAGGTGTTGAGACATGCGTAATAAAAAACTGGCTGCCACCAGTATCTTTGCCAGCATGTGCCATAGAGAGTGTTCCTGGAAGGTGCTTTTGACTATTAATCTCGCATTTGATCGTATGCCCAGGACCGCCTGTTCCATTGCCCTTAGGACAGCCTCCTTGAATTACAAAACCAGGAATTACGCGATGAAAAGAGAGTCCATCATAAAAGTTTTTCTTGGCAAGAGTTATAAAGTTTTTTACAGTATTAGGTGCGTCTTTTTCGAAAAGCTCTAAATGAATATTACCTTTTTTAGTGACGATTGTTGCTTTCATAGTTACCTTTGAAAATTATTTAAGAAAACGAATAGTGCAAGGATAGCGGTATAGTTCCCCATTACTTGCCTTTGCAGCTGCTTTTATAATAAAAACGATGTCGATGATGATAATCGCTGCGACTAAAAAAAAGCCAACAATAAAAAAAAGAAGCAAAGCTGAAAGTAATAGATAAATTGTCATGCTGATTTGAAAATTCAGAGATTCCTTTCCATGAATGTTTACAGATTCAAATTGATCTTTTTTGATCAACCACACAAAAAGTGGTCCTAAAATATTGCCAAAGGGAACTCCTATCACACCAGCTAATGCTGCAAGATGGGTTGCCATCTCCCATGAATATTCTTCTTCTTTATCTTTGTCTACCATCGAACTACTTCTTTTAAAATCCGTTATACACATCCTAAATCAGAAAGGATATTTTTCTAAAGAGTTATTATGCATGCGATTAAGCTTGATTTTTATAATTAAATTGGAATTAGTGCGCATTTTATGAAAAAATATTACACATTAAAAACGCTGAATGACGCTGTTGATCATGCAGGGGATGTTGAAAGCCAGTTACATAGGGATGTAATAAGTGAAGTAGTTGTTAGTGCAGAAGTTTCGTGCCTTAGCAGTCAACTTCATCCTAAATCAAGCTATTTCTTGCAGTAATCTTAAAACTTTTGTTAGTATGCGGAAAATAGACATAAATTTTTACTGTTTTAGGGGCGTTGCACTATGAATTCTTATGAAGAGATACAAAAAATATTAGGGGACCAAGCAGAGTATCTTTTGGCTTACAAAAGTAAATCTCTACCAAAAGAGCAATTGCACGTACCAGGAAGTGACTGGGTAGATCGCATTTTTTCTATTTCCAATAGAAACATTCGTGTACTCAGAAATTTACAAAGCATTTTTAATCATGGACGTCTCTCTGGAACTGGATACCTTTCCATTTTGCCAGTAGACCAGGGAATAGAGCATTCTGCAGGAGCATCTTTTTCACCCAATCCTATCTATTTTGACCCAGAAAATATTATTCGCTTAGCCATAGAGGGTGGATGCAATGCCGTTGCAACAACATTGGGAGTACTAGGAAGTGTTGCAAGAAAATATGCACATAAAATTCCTCTTGTATTAAAGCTAAATCATAACGAACTTCTCTCTTACCCTAACAAATACGATCAAATCTTTTTTGCATCTGTTGAACAGGCCTATGATATGGGCTGCGCAGCTGTTGGTGCAACCATTTATTTTGGATCAGATGAAAGTGATCGGCAGATCATAGAAGTTTCTAACGCATTTGCACATGCTCATGAGCTGGGTATGGCTACAATATTATGGTGTTATTTGAGAAATCCTGCTTTTAAACAAGGAGATATGGATTACCATACTGCAGCGGACCTAACAGGGCAAGCAAATCATCTTGGAGCAACTATTGAAGCAGATATTTTGAAACAAAAGTTGCCTACTGTAAATGGGGGATTTAAAGCTCTTAAGTTTGGTAAATATAGCGAAAAAATGTATACAGAGCTATCTTCGGATCACCCTATTGACCTAACGCGCTATCAAGTAATTAATGGTTATATGGGAAGAATGGGCCTGATTAATTCAGGTGGCGCCTCTGGAAAGAATGATTTGCAAGATGCTGTTACAACAGCTGTTATTAATAAAAGGGCAGGCGGTATAGGGTTGATTTCAGGAAGAAAAGCTTTCCAAAAGCCAATGAAAGATGGGGTGCAGCTTTTAAATACCATCCAAGATGTCTATCTTTCTGGCAATGTAACTGTCGCCTAATCTATATACACAATTCTTCATTAACGATGTGTGTATATTTATGTAGATGTTGAATGTAGTCTTGCGGACTCAAAGTCTATGTCATTGAGGATGCGCCTTGCAACTTCACCACTGATTAGACCCTGATTTCGCAAGTGCACAATCTTTTCTCTTTCTGTGTTTAAGAGTTCTAGTTGAATACGTTTGGAGTGGGCTAGAATTTTTTCTGTTTTAGGATCTAATGTGTTGTTGATAACCGTATTTGCCCACTGGATTTTATCTTGATACTTATTTTGAAGTTGTGTAAGTAATTCCTCTCCAAGATCTAACTCTTCAGAAAACTGTGCAAGCCTTTTGATAGCTGCTTGTGAAGTCCTCATACGAATTTTAGCCTCTTCAATAAGTTCGTCAGATCCATTGCAAATCTTTAATTTTCTGATTAGAAAGGGAAGTGTCAAGCCTTGTAAAACAAGAGATGTGAAAATAACGGTAAATGTTAAAAAGATAATGATATTTCTTTCTGGAAAAGAGGATTTGTTAACGATGATGGGCAGTGCAAGCGCCGCTGCAAGTGAAACAATACCTCGCATGCCACACCAGCCAATAATCAGTGTGCTTTTCCAGCCCAAATGAGGATTTTTTAATTTCCATGATTTATTTAAAGAGACTGGTAAATAGATGGAAAAATAAACCCAAAGCAGGCGCACTAAAATGACAATTACATTTAACCCTACAGAGTAGATCACAAGCTCTTTAACACTATATGCTTTTAGGCTATCAATGATTAGGGGTAATTGCAGACCAATCAGTATAAAAACAACACCGTTAAGCAAAAAAACAACCATTTTCCAGACCGCAGCAGTTTCTAAACGGATGATAGGTGCTATAATGAGAGGAAGTTGCCAACCAAGATAGAGGCCAGAAGTTACTGCCGCAAGAACTCCGGACATATGAAATCCATCTGCCGAAAGATAACTTAGGTAGGGAAGAAGAAGAGATATTGTAATGCAAAGGTAGGGATCTGTGATTTGCTTAATAATCTTTGCAGCTACATATCCAAACGCAAGACCAAACGCAATGCCGCCAATACAAACAGTTATAAATTCAATGCCAGCTCCAAAAAGAGAAAAAGAGCCCGTAACAAGGGCTACAAGAGCAAGTCTATAGATAACAAGAGCGCTTGCATCATTGACAAGGCTTTCTCCATCCAAAATAGTTACAAGTTGATGTGGAACTTTTAGCCTCTGTGTGATTGCGGTTGCTGCAATTGCGTCGGGAGGTGAGATAATAGCTCCAAGTAAAAAGGCTGCAGCCCAAGGAAGTCCATCTAGATAGTGTGTAAAGATTGCAACAGCAAGAGTTGTAATAATGACAAGTCCTATTGCAAGAAGGGATATAGGTCCTATATTACTTCTAAATGCTCCAACAGATGTAAAATAGCCTCCAGAAAATAGTATAGGTGGTAAAATGGTTAAAAATATAAGGTCAGGGTCTAATTCAACAGTTGGAATTCCTGGAATAAAACTTAGAAGAAGGCCTCCAATAACAAGAGCAATGGGATAGGGAATATTTAGCTTTTTTGCCGCAAGACCAAGTGCTACTACTGCTATAAATAATCCTAAAATAATTTCTAAAATGTATTCCATTAATGCCTAATCAACTTTTTACGTTGTTTGTGTAATATACACAAACAATTCTTGAACCTGTTTGTGTATACATAAGGTGAAATATAATTACAATCAATGCTATAATCCCTACAAAATTTTGAGGACAGAGGATGTTAGATGAAAACAGAGATCCTTGGTATAAAGAGGGTCTTAACTTTAAATGCACGGAATGTGGCAAATGCTGTACAGGGGCGCCTGGTTATGTATGGGTTTTGGAAGAGGAACTTGCTGAAATGGCCGATTATTTAAAGATTTCTTTACAAGAATTTTCTCAAAAATTTGTAAGAAAAGTGAATGGTAAACTTGCACTCATAGAAAAAAAGAGGGGAGAATCTTATGATTGCGTCTTCTTAAAAGAGAAAAAATGTACTATTTACCCGGTAAGACCTAAGCAATGCAGGACATTTCCTTGGTGGCAACAAAATTTAACCTCTAGAGAAGAATGGAATGCTCTTGCAAAGGAATGTGAAGGTATTCGAGCAGATGCACCCCTTATTCCTATTTCAAAAATTAGAGAGTCTTTGGCTTAATATTGTATTAATAATATTTTGATAGAATCATTGTAGATAATAATTTAAATAGTGGGTAAATAATGACGGAAGCAATTTCTCATAGTCTAATGTCTTTAACGCATTTGGAAAAAGCGTTATCTTTTGATTTTACAGAGAATAGTGTCATTACTATAACTCATGAGCACCCAGACGTTTTAAAAAGAGTTTCTGAATTAATTAAAGAAAAAATTGAATTGGTTTTACAAGATCAATTTGGCTTGCGTTATCTTGAGACAGAAAAGTATGCGATCGATTCTATTTTCTCTCAGCTTTTAGTTGAGTGCAAAACAGATGTAAGTTCACTAAAAACAAAAGCCGTTGCAAAAAGGGTTTTAGAAAAGATAAATGATACAATTGTTACTGCGGGATCTATGGATTCAAGCTTTGATTTGTCTTTAGATTTTTCAAGCTCGCTTAATGCTGATGTATCTAACATGATTAAACTACTGTTAGGAGCTCCTTTTTCTTCTTCTGCCCTTTCCTGGGAATTATTAAAAGCTATATTTTTTGTAAGAAATAATAAAATGATGGAAGGTTTTAAGGAAGCACTGCAATCTTTGCTCTCTAGCCAGTACAAATCTCTTCAAGCGGGAGTATCTCGAAAGCAAGAGATATTGATTACAATGTTTATTAATAATGTGCTTGCACTTCTTCCCTTTGTGGAGCCAGAGGCTGGTACAACAATAGATGTACCACAAAAAATAGAGGAGAAATGGGTTCTTGTTACTTATTACATAGAGGTTATAGAACTTACGCCTTCATTTTTTGGTGGAGCTATTCCAGCTCTTGGTTTAAAGCCAATTACATACGCAAGCAAAGCAGATCCTTTATTGATTTTTAGAGGAACGCCGCAGCCAACAGCCAATGGAGCGTTGTTTGCATTATTATCAGACGTTATCCCGGGTGATAATGTGGGTGGTAGAATCTATGCATATGCAAAGCAAAAGATTCAATCTTGGATTAATAATACTTCAAATGAATTTCAAAAAAGAATTAAGGTTTATGGCCAAAGTCTTGGTGGAGCTCTTGCTTTGCAGGCTGTAGCACACCAACCAGAAAAAATAAGCGAAGTGTGTGTCTTTGGATCTCCAACTCCTTTACCTAGAACTATTCAAATTTATAAAAATAACTGCAATGGTCTTGAAAAAAGACCTGAGGTACGTAGCTACTGGAATCATGGAGATGCAGTTCCCCTTGCAGGGGGCAGACTTGCGCCTGATTGGAAGCTTTATCGTATCTTTGTTCCACAAAAACAACCAGGTATTGTGGCGCATGCTTGTTTATCTACAGCCTTTCCAAAAGTCGTTGTGATAAAAGCAGACCCAGAAGTAGACGCTCAAACAACTATTCGTAAAATAATGAGTCGTGTACACCATATTCTCTCTGCAATTGTCATACCTATAACCTTTTCCCTTATTGTATTTGCAATTCTGAAAGGGTTGAGCGTATTCATCTACAACGAGCTACTAGGCATATTTAAAAAATATTGCAATTAACAAGATACTCTGCCACATTCCTTTTTTTGAAAACGTGGGAGAAATATCATGAGAGCAATTGTCATTGAAGAGTTTGGTGGAGCTGAACAACTTAAATTAAAAGATGTCGAAATACCCACTCCTAATGAACAGGAAGTTCAAATTGAAGTATTTTATGCAGGTGTTAACCCCGTTGATTGGAAGATCAGAGAAGGCTTATTAAAAGAGAGACTTCCTCATAAATTTCCCCTCATCTTAGGATGGGATGTTGCTGGAAAAATTACTCAAGTTGGAAGGGATGTCAAAGAGTTAAAAGTAGGTGATAGCGTCTTTGCCTATACAAGAAAGCCCGTTGCGCAATTTGGAACTTACGCAGAGTATGTTTGTTTTGATGCTAAAGACGTTGCTATAAAGCCAAAAAATATCTCTTTTGCAGAAAGCTCTGCAATTCCACTTATCACACTTACTGCCTGGCAATCTCTTTTTGATGCTGCAAAGCTCAAAAGAGGAGAGAGCATATTGATTCACGCAGGCTCTGGAGGTGTTGGATCTGTTGCTATTCAGCTTGCAAAGTATGCAGGAGCAAAAGTATATACAACAGCAAGTAAGCATAAGCATGAATATGTAAAGAGTTTAGGCGCAGATGTTGTTATCGATTATACGGATGAAAGCTTTGTAGAAGTAGTTAAAAGTCATGAAAAAAATGGTGTTGATGTCGTTTTTGATTGTGTGGGCAGTGACACATGTGAGCAGAGTTTACATGTCATCAAATCGGGTGGCAGGTTAGTAAGTATTTTAGAGCACGTTGACAAAAAAACTGCAGAGGAATACGAGATTGAAGCTTTCTATGTATTTGTGGCTCCCAATGGAAAAGAGCTTAAAGAGATTGCAGGGCTTATTGAACAAGGAAGGTTAAGGCCTCCTCTTGTTCAGGAAAGGCCTTTAAGAGAAGCTAAAATGGCTCAAGAAGAGCTTCAACTTGGAAAAGTAACTGGAAAAATTGTTTTAAAGGTAAAGGAATAGACTTCTTGTATAATTAGCTTTACTTAGAAAATACACAAGAGTCTATACACAAACAATTCTTGAACTTGTTTGTGTATAATAGTCACTCTGTAATTATTCCATAAGTTTTATTTAGCAAAATTTTTGTTTTTTGCGTGATACCAGATTCACTGCATAAAAAATGCCTTAGTGGCACGAATTTGAGGCTCTCTATGCACTCGTCTGTTAACTGTGTACAACCCTTAATGCAAAGCGTTTCTAGTTGAAGCTCTTGTAAATTTGCAATATTAGACTTATCAATGCCACTACAGCAATTTATAGATAGGTATTGAAGACTTTTTGGAAGAAGTTTGAAGAATTCACCTTTAACTTGATGGCAGTCATTTAGCCTAAGCCATTCAAGCGATGAAAAATTTTCAACAACCCTAAGATGGTTATCATTAAGAAAATTAAGATTGCTTAACGATAAGTACATCAAATTTTTAGCTTCTTTAAGATGATCAAGTGCTTGTCCATCAATGCCATTACACCAATCCAGGGATATACGTTGAAGAAAGTTAACATTTAATGATAATAATCCTACCGTTGTAACGCTATCACATCCTGGCAAGTAAAGCTGTTCTAATTCCATTTCAGATAAATTTTGAAGAGCTTGATCATCAATTAATCTACAATTATCCAAAGAAAGACTTTTAAGATGTTCTTTTCGAAGATCTTTTAAAAAGGTTCCTTTTACACGTATGCACTCGACTATACTGAGAGAATAAAGGGGTGAATTTACTATATTTGCAAGGCCTTTATCAGTGATGTTACAACCAGAAAAATCAGCAGATTCAAGGCTTGTATGGGCGTGGAAATAAGAAAGAGTTTTATCGCTAACTTGTGTACACCCAAGGAGGCTGATGAATTCTAATTGAGTTGTTTGTTGTAAGAATTCGAGGTCTTCATCAATAAACTGATTGCATCTTTCAAGAGAGAGCATGCGCAGGGAATTTATATTTATTTGCAGAAAAATAGATTTGGAGAGCTGTATACATCCATCTAGTGAGAGTATTTTAAGAGGAGTATTTTTAAAGAAAGCAAAGGCTTCGCCCTTAATGTTTATGCAATTTATCAGTATAAGTACTTCAACAGAAAGATCTTTTAAATCTTCGAGGTATTCATCAGTAAGCCATTCACAGTCTGTAAAATCAAATTTTAAAATATTTGGAAACGCGGCTAGAATAAGTTTAAATAAAGATATAGAACAAGAAGAAAGCCTTGAGAAATAAAGATATCCGTCTTTGCAAAGATGACTTGCCGGATCTATAACGCGCAAAAGATTGTCAGCAATATGTTTATAGCTATTTTTTGTAATTAAATCAGACTTGGAAAATTCTAGATCATGAAGGGGAGAGTCCTTTAATTTTTCAAACGTTTTATCAGTTAGTTTATGGCATTTACGTATATTTAAAATTTTAATTTCATTGGTATTTAAGCAGAAAAAGCCATCATCAGTTATGCATGGCAAAAACTTTAAAATAAGATGCGTAAATGGTTTGTTGCGTAAATAAAAAAGACCCTTATTTGTGATTGCATAGCAAAATGTTAAATCAAGGCGTTGTAGCTGCATATTTTGTAAAAAGAAAAGTCCTTTATCTGTAATTCGGCTACAATAAGCAAGAGATAAAGAGATAATAGGCATATCCTTAAAACACTCTAGGCTCTTGTCAGATATTTGAGGGCATTTGTGAAAGCTAAGACCTGTAATAGGAAAACAAGAAATCACTTTTAAGTGGTTATCTGTAAGCCATTTACAATTAGCTGCATTAATATTTCGTATATTTGAAAATTTTGAAAGGATCTCTCCAAGATCAGTAGGAGATAAGCTTTCCATATTTTGCAGGGTCAAAGTCCTTTTTAAAAGGAGTTTATCTGTTACAACGCCTTGTGGAAGCTGTAGATAGGTATTTTTGGGATCTAGCTCAGAATAGGTTTTTAAGGCTTTGTAAAACAAAGAATATAGGCTTTTATTTTTTTTCTTTTCAACTTGAGGAACTAATTGTTTGATGAATTCAATTGTCTCATTTGAGACATATGGAATATTTGTGCCTTTCCAAACACAAGTATCAGGATCTTTTTTCTTCTTGCTAGTAAGCATTTTACACTGATCTTCTAGCGCACTTCTTGACAGCTGGATCTCACAAGAATTTAAACAAATAGCAAATGACATAGAGTGATTACGCAAAGAGGCTTAATGAGTAACTGAGGATGCTTGAGTAGTTGATTGCGCTGTGTTCGATGAATCAGATCGCTGCAGAGGCCCATCTGGTAATCCGTCCATGATGGTATAAGTAATTGCAAAATAAACTGCTTTGTAAACCGCTTCTGGCAATACAAGAGAACTATTTTGTTTATCTGAAATAATAGCTTCTGGATAGCCTGCAAGAGATAAGTATTCAATAAACTTAGTTATGCTGTCAAATCGATTTCCTGGATCTGCAACAAATCTTCTGAAGTATGTCCTTGTACTAGAATCTTGAATTTTTGAATCCAATGCCAAAATATAGTCTATAGCCCATTGAGGAACGTCTTTTTCTTTTAGATGGTAGGTAAGCCAGCTCTCTTCTGTGACTATATGGTTATTGTTAAACCCATTTTCTTCCGCATGTGCACTATTTAAAATAAGATTCAAAACAAGAAGGGGGGTATAAAATAAAGCAGTATGACAAATCTTTATCATTTCAAGTTCTCCTAATATCACCTCAGTTTATACAGATAATGTAATAACGTAAACGATTTTTTCAATGCTTTAGTTTCTCAGAGGAATTCCTATCAGTAGAAATTCCTCTTACTATTTAAAATTTATTTATGGGCAATAGGGTCCTAATGCAGGTGCACAAAGAAATGGACATGCCGGAGCTAAAAAAACAGAGGCTGAGCAGGCGCTAACACAAGCTGTATAAGTAAGAGGGCCTGCTTCTGCTCCCGGTACAGAGGACATTGCAACCATAAGAATAGCAGGAATCGCGATTTTACCTATAACTCCTACAGTACTGCAGGCTATGTTAACAACTTTTCTTCCCATCCAACTAAGGGTGTTAGAGATGTTGCTTTGTTCTTCAACATGCTGGTGTTGGTTTGTTTGTCTGGACTGTTGAATTGATATTGGTGCCGACATGATATTCTCCTAAATTACTTTCACTCGAAACGACCTAAACCCTATTCTGAATGGTTTGTAGGTGTTTTCAAATGTTAGGATATGATTAAGCTTATATTTAAGCAATATTAATAGTTAACCTTCTTCTAACTTTGCTTAAATTAACGAGATACAGCTCAAAATAAACACATCGTTAATGAAGAATTGTTTACGTGTCCGTGTCCGTTTTGAGGATTTATTACCTAAGGATGCTGAGAAATTAGAAGTTTTTGACAAGAGAATAGCTACAGCTATTTTGCAGGTTATAGAAAATAATTATGAAAAAAAGCCGCTGATAATTGTATCACATGGTGAAGTCTATAATGTATAATGGACCCCGAAATTTAGACACCCCAAATCGCGCAACTTTCTGATAAACTAAACGCAGAAAGGATAGCAACTATGGGAAAGTACAATCAATATACGGCAGAATTTAAAATGAAAGTGGCCCTAGAGGCCGCACATG
>JARLHF010000036.1 GCA_031292375.1 Chlamydiales bacterium | reverse complement strand
TCTTAGGATAAAAAACCCGCTGTTACAATATGCATCTGTACGACTTATTTGTTCCATCGTTGTAAAGGGCTGATCTAGTTCTAGCTCAGAGATATTAGGATGTCTTTCAGCCAAAGAAAGCGCTTGATAGCAACCCAAAGACATTCCCTTTATAGTAATATCCTCTTCTTTGTAGTTCAAGTGTTGAATTGCAAACTGATACACAAGCTCTGCTTGTCTTAACATCGACTCATGATCTAAAGTTCCCTCACTTGCGCCGTGCTTTGCCCAATCGACCATACAAACTGCTGTGTTTGTTGTTTGCATAAAAGTTTTCTTCAAAGCATCAAACTGGGCAAGCGTTTCTCCATTGCCTTGAAAGAAAATTACCAATTTTTTTTCTTTAATATCGTGAGGAACTTTGTTTATGGCATAATCAGGACCAAGCCCAGAATACTTAAGTGCTGTAGTACCTTCCTCGCTTTTAATGAGATAATTAGAATCTATATAGCGATAAGGGTAGTAAGTGCCTCGTATTTGCCGCCCCATAGGAGAAGAGGGAGATCCGCAGCAAGGCTCCGAATGCGCTGGTGGTTTTGGCATTGGCATCCATTCTCCTGAATTAATAAAATAACTGAAATTGAGATGATTTGACTTGTGATAATCAATCTTGGGAAAAAGAGAGCCTTCAATAATGGAAGCAACAATATTCATGGGTATATACAAGAAAAAATCTTTAATATGACGAATGATTTTCTGACAACCGCTTAGCACAAGTTGGCCTTGATCATCAGGGCCTTTAATATGTTTTAATGAACCTTTAAATTCTAAAGACTTTAGGCTTAGGTGTTTGAGATAATTGAATCGGGTGTCAATTGTTTTTTCATTAATAAAACTCATGCTTTCCTCATTAAATTATTTTTTTTAATAATTCCGAGTTTAACATATTTTTATTAAGATTTTAAAAAGAAAATAGGGAATTAATAAGGCCTGAGCTTACAAAGTACATGATCATCGAGATAATATCATTGAAGGCTGTAACAATGGGGCCTGCAGCAACGGCCGGATCAACACCAAGCCTTGCAAAGAAGAGTGGGGATGATACGCCTAAAAGCGTGGACGTCAAGCAAGCACCAAAAACACCCACTCCTACCATTAAACCACTTTCTAGTGAACTTGTGCCATACTGGTGCATCCCTGAGATGTGCAGCAAATAGACGGCAAAACCACAAAATATACCAAAGACGACTCCAATAGATAAGCCAATTACCATCTCCTTAGAGACAGCAGACCCCTTATTCCCAGAAGAGAGCACACCAATTGCCATGCTACGCACAAGCACTGTACTACATTGAATGCCGACATTTCCAGAGATCCCCGTGATTAGGGGCACAAAAAATACGATAAAAGCAAGAAGGTTGCTCTCTAGGCTTTGATAATAAGCCATGATAGCAGCGCTGATTAATCCACCACAAACGGTAACCACAAGCCAAGGGGCTCTTGACAAAAAGCGCTTAAACACAGGTTCATGAGCACTTACATCCTCTGCAGTACCCGCCATACGCGCAATAGTTTCATCGGCAATATCCTCTATAGCCTCAACAACATCTTCATACGTTACAACACCTACAAGAAAGTTATCTACGTCGACAACAGGAAGTGCAGGGATTTTATAACGCTCAACTAGGTCTACAACCTCATCTCTGGATGTATCAGGATTAACTTTATGTAAAATAGAGCGCATAACCTGGCGAAGAGGTAGATTTGGAGGATTTACAATCAAATTTCTTGCAGGAACATAACCTTGAAGCTCACCTGCATGGTTGAGGACAAAAATACGCCTTGTTAAATCGATGCCAGGGTTATCACGAATGCTTGCTGCTGCCTCCCCTATGGTAATATCCATTGTAAAGGCAAAAAATTCATTGGTCATCAAGCGTCCAGCACTGTTTCTGTCATGCTTTTGAAGCTCTTTAATGTGAGCAGCCTTCTTGGAGTCTAAAAGGTCTATAATTCTTCTATAGCGTCTATCGGGAAGGTCGTCAAGTACCCATACAGCCTCATCTGGAGGCATTTTTTGTATTAGCTGCTGAATCCCTTTGTCATCTAAATTTCGAAAGATTGCAGCACGTGTATTACCATCTGTGTTGATGATAAATATAATTTGAGCATCTAAATCTGGAAGATTTTCAAACAAAACATGACGCGCACTAGGAGGTAATTTGGAAGCTGCATAAGCTAGGTCTATAGGAGTATGTTCACTTGCAATTTTAGCTAGATGATTGAGACGAACCTTTGAAGTTTGCTTGTGGAAGGCATCTTCTAACTTTTCACTGAGCAAATCATCAAGATGACTTGTCTTAGAATCCATGAGGTTACCAGAAGTTGAGTGAAACTCCTCTTCTTGCTCTAGATAGTCTTCCTTTGAATCGTTCATCTTTAAGTTAACTTTCGTTGATAGATTTCATTTTAAGCTTTTGTATAAACTGCTTAAAACATTCTGTATCCCTAAGAGAAGCAAGCCAATCATCATGCAGCAAATCATCAAGAGCAGGAAGCGTTGCACTATTCTCTGCTTTCTCAATAAAATGAACAGCAAGCTCATACTGCCCCTTCATTGAGTAAAGACAAGCAAGGTAATAGTATGCATGTGCACCACCAAGAGCCACACTTTGACGCAGCTTACTTTCACCATCTTCTAAGTAAGATGTAAAAACTTCAGGCCTTCCAGTATCTTGCGTAAGGTAGGCAAGATCAAGAAGAGCTATCCCCCAATCGTTCCAAAGTAGTGCATCTTCTGGGTCCACATGGACTAGGACTTTAAAGTGCTCTACTGCTGCATGAAAGCACTCAAAATCATCCGATACTTCACCAAGATGCAAGAGAGCTATTGCAAGAGAGTGTCTTGCTTGAAAATACTCAGGTTCTTTAGAAACAACAAATGTCAATACGTTGACAGCTCGTTGGTAAACGAGCCTGTCTAGTTCAAAGTCTCCAAGAAAGTCCAATGCGCAGCCATAATGGTACATGCATTCTAGGTGCAGTTGGTCATCTAATCCTTTACTCAAGTTCAGAGCCACATCCAACTTTTCGATGGCGTTTTCTACGTAATATTGTTGATTAGATAGCTCTGCAAGCTGTAAAAGAGCACCTGCATGATTAACCCAGAGTTGTGGAAGCATGGGACGCAAATTTGTTGCCCTAGATGCTGCAAACACGGCTTGTTCTGCAGCTGCATACTCTTTTTTAATTTCACTCAACGCAAAATGCGCCTGAGATATCCCAAGCCAAAGGCCTGGGCGAGAATTATCTAGGCTAAGACCATACTGAAACTTTTGAATGGCTTGATTGTAGTATTTGTCATCTTGAAAGTAGCGTCCGATCTCGAATAAGCAGGCACCATAACATCCCCAAATGTCAGCATTTTCAGGGGAAAGCTCTAGGCCTTTGATAATTTTTTCTTCAGCATCTTTCAAAATGCTTAAATCTTCTTTAAAAACACCGAGAAGCATGAGAGCCTCTCCCCAGCCACTATAGACCATAGGGTGGTTGGGATGGCAATCTTCTGCCCTTACAAATTTTTCTAAGCTCTCTTCAATTGCTTCGATATCAAGGTCTAATTTGCCAGAGCTTACAAGAATTTGTCCCCACTTGATCCAGAGTTCAGAATCATTCTCATCTAATTCGGAGGCTGTTTGGTAGGCCATGACAGCAGAAATAAAATAAGAATCCCCTCCTGTCATATCAAAAAGAGCGTGGTAGGAAGATCCTAAATGTAGAAAACTCTCATATCTTTTTTCATCTACTTGTGTTGCAAGTTCAAAATGGCTTGCCGCCTTTAAAAATAGCTCCGTTGATCCAAGTAGAGTTGCCATTGTGACTAAAACATGCCCATAATCTTCCCAAAAGAGAGAAGACGACATAGAATAGCAAGTACTTGCCTTTTGAAACTTTTCTACAGAGCGTTTGTAATCGATGACTTCCCCTGATAACTTACCAGATAAGAAGTACATGAGAGCCCAATCCCAGTAAAGCTGAAATAACTGCTCAAGAGAATCTAGAAAAAAGTGTTCCGCTTTAACATAAGCCTCTTCTGCATAGGAAAACAGGGCAGAATCATGCATTAAAAACGCAATGTATGCATGTGCATTACCAAGTCCTAAATAACTTTTTCCTGATCTAGGATTTAAGAAGATAGCTTTTTCAAATTTTTTACAGGCAACTCGAAGACAGCTTTCCTTGTGATGAGCTTTTCCAAAATTCAACCAAGCACTTCCTTGACGGAAAAAAATCTCAGGATTTTGAGTATCTATTTTCGCAGACAAACTAAAAATTTCTTCGGCATGTTCATCTTGAGTGTGAAGTCCAACTTCACCTTGCAATACAAACAAATCAGCAAGAAGCTCCTCTTCTTTTTGGGACATCTTTTCTCTAAGAGAATGATCCCTAAATTTTTCAAGGCGCTCAAAAGTCTTGCTTTCTAGAATGTCTTGTAGTTGAGAAAAAAAATGTTCTTGTGTATCCATAGGAAAAAATTATAAACCCTCTGATTGTTTCATACAATAGACAATATTAAAGCTCTAACAAAGTTTTTTGTATCTCTTCCCAATTATTTAATGGTTTTTGGCATTCCCCCCTCTGGCAGATATAAAGAGTTGTTTTCCCATCAAGAGCTCCTTGGTCTTTAAGTCTGGGTATTATTTCAAATAATGAATTATCACATTTGCGCCAAATAGTAACATGATGAGGAAGGTAACGTGAATATAAAATATTTTTTATCTCTTTTTTAAATTCTTCTGCTTCATTAAGCGCAATAACAATAGTTGCTCCATGACGATCATAATAGCGCTGTAGAGCCATTAAGCTAGAACAACAGCCCACTGGATGGTGCTCAATGTGTTTTGTTGCGGCCTTCAATATCTCTTCTGCCTGTTTTAAAAAGCGCTCGTCAAAAGTAATTTGATACAAGCGAAGTAGATTTTCTGCATGAATACCATTACCAGCAGGCTCTGCACCATCATAAAATTCGCATCTTCTTAAAACAATGTTAGGATCTTTTCCATCTGTTAAGTAAAATGCGCCATTTTCAGCTTTGAATTCACTCTCCAATACCTCTGCAAGTTCAAGAGCAAAACGATACCACTCTACTTCGCCATCCTCTTCAAAAAGCGTAAGTAGCCCATGGATCATGAAAGCATATTCATCTAAGCCCCCTGCAAAACGCGCATCAGAGTCTCTCCATCTGCGTAAAAGATGTCCATCCTTCCAAAGTGTGCTTTTGATAAAGCGAGCCGCTTTTTTTGCACCTTCTGTATACTTGTCATCCTTAAATGCTCTGCCAGCCATAGCAAGCGAATGTATCATAAGACCATTCCAAGAGGATAAAATTTTATCATCTTTAAAGGGGTGCGCTCTTTTTTCTCTTTCCTTCCATAAAATCTCTTTACATCGATTTAAAGTAGTACTTGTTTCTTGTACGTCGAGTTTTCTTTTAGCTGAAAACTCTTCTATCCGGTGTTTAATATGTAAGATAGAGCGGCCTTCAAAAGCACCTTCTGCTTTTGAAACACAAAAGTAATCTATAAATAAAGGACCATCCGTTTCTCCTAAAATAGAAAGAATTTCTTTTGCATCCCATGTATAAAACCTGCCCTCATGTCCCTCGGAATCAGCATCTTCCGCAGAATAAAAGGCTCCTTCAGACGAACACATCTCTCTTAGTAGATATCTTAGAATATCCTTGCAGACCTCCTCATAGAATGGCTTTTTAGTGAAAAGCCAAGCTTCTAAATAAGCTCTTATCAACACAGCATTATCGTAGAGCATTTTTTCAAAATGAGGAATCAGCCACTTTGAGTCGACACTATAGCGAGAAAAGCCTCCTCCAAGATGATCATAGATTCCCCCTCTTTGCATCATATCAAGCGTAAGTTCTACGCAAAACAGAGCTCTACTGTCATTTGAAAGCTTTGTCAGAGTAAGAAGAAAACATGCATGATAGCCCATTGGAAATTTGGGCTCTCCCTCTATTCCACCGTAAATGGGATCTGCCATATGAAATAAAAGTTCAGATGCGTTAGTTATTTCTTCTTTTGCAGGAAGTTCTCTCTCTTCATTATTTTCTTGATTTTCTTGTTTCTGAAAAACTTCTATAATCCTTTCAGCTTGTTCTATAAGTTTTTCTCTTTCTTCGCTCTCTTTCCACAGTTCAGAAAGCCTTACGATAAGCTCTTGAAACCCAATAAAACCGCGCCCACTTTTAGGAGGGATATAAGTTGTTGCAAAAAAAGGTTTTAACTCAGGAGTTAAAAGGACGTTGAGAGGCCAGCCTCCACCACTTGGCATGAGGGCTTGAGCAAATTCCATATAGAGACCATCAACCTCTGGAAGCTCTTCTCTATCAACTTTTATGTTAATAAAAGAGTCATTCATGAGCTTTGCAATGGATGCATTCTCAAAAGATTCTTTTTCCATCACATGACACCAGTGACAAGTTGCATAACCAATAGATAAAAAAATGGGCCTATCTTGTTCTTTAGCTGCAGAAAATGCTTCTTCACCCCAGGGATACCAGTCAACGGGATTGTTTGCATGTTGCAAGAGATAAGGAGATTTTTCGTTACGTAATCTATTCTTATTAGCTGGTTCTGTCATAGACTCTCGCTTGAGAATTGAGTAAAAATTATTGTTTAAATTAATTCTAAATATCTTGCAAGAAACCAAGCTGCAAGGATAACAACAACAGAAAAAACTACCCACATTACATTTGGAAGCCACTTAACGCCGCCGCTTTGCGTTCCTCTTGCTTCCATCGTGCCAATACCATAGGAAAAGTCTTGCTTTGCCATAGGCACCTGAAACGATTGCATGTAATCTTTCATTACAGCGTCCGCATCCAGTCCTAAAAATGTTGCATATTGCCTTATAAAGCCCTGAGCATGTACAGGAGAGATAAGTTTTCCAAGCTGTCCATCTTCAATTGCTTGAAGGTAGTTCATCCTGATGGAAAGTGCGTTTTCTACTTCCTTTAACCCAAGGTTCATCTCTTTTCGCCTTGTGACAAATATTTCTCCAAAGTGTTTTTTTTCACCGTGCATAGCCTATATAACCCTTCATTTTTCGCAACTGAGATTAGTGTTGTAATATTTCTTATTTCATGTCAATATATACTGATTCTGTAAATGTAATTATTTCAAGAGATGAAAAAGCAGGTAGAGCCAACAAAATACCCCTCTTGTTTTGTAACCGAACTCGACACGTCCCTTGCCACTAAGCTGCAAGAAGATCTCGAAGGGCAAGGATTCGCCCTGACAAAGCCTAATTACACATTTTTTTCAGCAAAAAAACAGGGTGTTTCTTGCACCTTTTACTTGTCTGGAAAGCTCACAGTTCAAGGAAACGAGATGAGTTCATTTATTGAATTTTATCTAGAACCAGAAATTCTTAAAAATTTTGCATTTACCCATCCAGAGCTGCTTGTTGATAAAACTCCACATATTGGAGTTGATGAGTCTGGCAAAGGTGATTTTTTTGGACCGTTATGCATTGCAGGTGTTTTTGCAGGTGATTCATTAATTACAGAGCTTTCCCATTTAGGAGTTAAAGACTCTAAAAGCTTAACGGACAAAACTATTTTGGAACTTTCTAAGCAAATACGCACGAAATGCATTCATCATATTATCACAATCAATCCAAAACGCTATAATGAGCTTTATGCACAATGTAAAAATCTCAATACACTACTTGGATGGGCTCATGCAAGTATCATTGAGGCTCTTGTTGAAAAAAGCGGGTGCCGTGATATATTGATAGATCAATTTGCTCATGAAAGCGTCGTTATAAACGCACTAAAGAAAAAAAATCTTTCGGTAAATCTTTCTCAGAAACATCGAGGGGAGGAAGATTTAGTGGTAGCAGCTGCATCTATTCTTGCAAGAAGCGCATTTATCGAGGGCTTGGAAAAGCTTTCTTTAGAATTAAATATTCAGCTTCCAAAGGGCGCCTCTTCAAAAATTGTAGAAGTGGGCAAAAACATCGTTTCTCTCTATGGAGAAGAAGGTCTTAAAACGGTTTCTAAAACGCATTTTAAAACTTATCAACAAATCGTCGATATTCTTTAACACCTTCTAATCAAGGAATAGCAGTGAATAAAAATCAACTTCTCTACACTATTTTTATGATGCTAGCGATTACAGTGGTTGGATTGTTCTTAAATTTTATCGTATTATGGCCAGCATACTCCACTCATGAGCTTTTCTCAGCTAAAGATGTCAAATCTGTTTCTGTCTATTATAAAAATAAGCCTTATTTTCTGAACTTCAAAGAGCAAAAGCAATTTCTTAGCCTTCTCAATCAAGGAGAAGCTCTTGAAAATCTGGAAAATATTACAAAAGAAAAGAACTTGCCTCTACCTATAGATAAACTTGTCGTTTACAGGTTTGAGCATCCAGCAATTGATCTAATACCCATTGCCTTAGTTGATGACAAAATGATCTTTCGTGTTGTAGGATTAGAAAACATACATTTCATCATTGAAAAAGAACCTGGAAAATTAGAAAACCTACTTAATTCAACCTATGATCGTTAAAAGATATGCTTAAGCACCTATCTATCAAAAATATCGCTCTTGTTGATCATTTAGAGATACCTTTTGAAAGTGGTTTCAATGTCTTAACTGGAGAAACTGGCGCTGGCAAGTCTGCAGTCATGCAAGCAATTAAACTTGCACTGGGTAGCCGAGGTGATAGTTCACTCATTCGAAAGCATGAAACAAAAGGATCTGTTACTGCAGTCTTTGATATTGACGGGTATCATGAACTTCTTCAATTTCTTAAAGAAACAGGTATTGAACATAACCCTTCTGAGTTTTTAATCATCCAAAGAGAATTAAATGACAATGGAAAGAATAGAAGCTTTATCAATCATCAACTAGCTCAAGTCTCTCTAGTAGAAAAGGTGGGCTCTTACCTTGTAGATATTGCGGCGCAACACGCCTATCAAAGGCTTTTTTCTTTAGATGCGCATTTATCAACACTAGATACCTTTTGTAAAACCTCCCTTCTTTTAAGCGACTTTCAAAAGACCTGGAGATGTGAAAATGAGACTCGAGAAAAGCTTAACATTTTAATAAGCGGAAGAACTACAAGAGATGAAAAACTAAGTCGTTTGAAAAATGAATTAGAAGATATAACAAAAGCAAATATACAGGAAGGAGAAGATGAAGAGCTTTTCCAAGAATATACACGCCTTTTAAAAGATGCTGAGCGTGTATCGAAAGCAAGAGAAATTCTCGAAACCTTTGATTCGCGCATATCCCCTCTTACAACTCTTGCTAAGCAAAAAACGATCTTAGAAGATCTAGTTAATATGGATACATCTCTTACAGAATCTTTGAAGACACTAGAGACTGTATTGATTGAGCTCAACGAGTTATCTTACACGCTAAATCGTTATCAAGAGTCTTTGGAGTCTAATCCTAAGCAAGAAGCGTTTCTGGATGCAAGGCTTACGCTCATTAATCAAATCAAAAAAAAATATGGCCCATCTGTTGCGGATATTTTTCAGTATCGAGAGACTATAAGAATTCAAATTGAAGAGATGGATAGCCTTGAAGAGATGATTGCAAGCTTGCAAAATAAGCTTCTAGAGCAAGAGATAAGCTCTGATAAATTAGCCAGAGCGCTTACAGAAAAACGAAGAGCACAAATTCCGCTCTTTGAAGAACTTGTCCAGAATGAAATTCGAAGCTTGAATATGCCAAAAGCTTGTTTTCATGTTGAAATGACCAGTAAGGCACGCAACTTTTTTGGTGATGAAAAAGTAGAATTTAAGTTTGCTCCCAATGTAGGAGAGCGTATCCTTTCTTTAAAGGAAAGTGCAAGTGGCGGTGAGCTTTCACGCGTATTATTGGCATTAAAAACCGTGCTTGCCGACGTAGATAAAGTTCCAACGCTTATCTTTGATGAAATTGATGCTAACGTAGGCGGAGAGACCGCTACAATTGTTGGACAAAAACTCAGCCTTATTGGCACTAAGCATCAAGTACTTTGTATTACTCACTTGCCTCAAGTAGCTCACCTTGCCCACCATCATTTTCAAATTACTAAATATGAAAAAGAAGATCGTACTGTTACAAATATTACATTTCTTGATAAAGAAAATAGGCAAAGGGAACTTTCTCGTATGCTGGGCGGAAAAATTTTTTCAGAAACACTATTAAATGAGGCTTAAAAATATGCTTAAAGGTCTTTTTTTTTCTACTATAATATTAACTTTTCTCTTTAGTGCCTGCAATAATGCTGAACAAGGAGCGCAAGATGAGAGTGAATCGGAAATGTTAAAAACATATGCAAAAGAAGAGCCTTTTAAACCTCAACATGTAGATCTTCCCGATACGCCTCCTTCACAAGCTCAGGAGCAAACTTCCTTTAACCTAGATGTGGATGCATTTACTACTTATTCTTCAGAAGAATCTGAAGGTTCTTTTGAAGAGCCCCCCTTGTGAAAACTATTGACGCTATTTATTTTTTACGCTAAAAACCATTAGTTCGTTAAAAATGAATAATTTTCGGAGTATCTTAAGTGAAAAAATTTCTCTATGCCCTTATTACTGCAACGCTGTGTTTAACTACTGATGCATTGGCTAACGAAACTACTGTTGTAGATGTAACTCAATACGGTATTGAAACCCTTCTTTCAGACCCTTGCGGCTGCACATTAAAAAAACCTTTTGGCATACTCCTGGACGGCTCTTATATTGCTAAAGCTCCTGTTTGTGGGAATCACGACCAGCATATACATTATGCAGATGGGCAAGTGGAAGGACTCTATGGCGTAAAACTTTCTGAGAATTCTGCTGCTTTTGTTAATGTGGGTGCTGGCTTTGATAGAATTAAGTGGGACCAAAACCCTTACTTTGTAAAAGAATACTTCCCTTGTGTAAATGTTGGTATTTCTGGATATACAACCTCAGTGAGAAATTGGATCTGGATGGCTGGTATCAATTGCCAATACGATACAAATGCTGGAATAGTACACCGTTTTACAAGAGCTTCTCGTTATGGCGCATTACTATGGGGAAGATATACCTATGACAAATGCTTAGGACTACATTTGGGAGTGCTTATCTTTACTGGTATTAGAAAGACAAACGCGTACCCAATTATTGGATTTGATTATACACTCTCATCCAAATGGAAAATTAACGGTATTTTTCCGCTCAATATGGCAGTTATCTATTCCTTCACAGATGTCTGGTCTTTATCATTTGCTGGAAGGCCCTTTATTGCACGTCACCGCCTTTCATCTAATCAGCCTATACAAAATGGCATATTTGAATACCGTAACTATGGTGCAGAGCTCTCTCTTAACTTTGATAAATGTGGACTATTCTGGCAGCTGTATGCAGGTTATAGCTTTGGTGGAACTCTAAAAACAGAAGACTCTAATGGCAACGAAATTGCCTATACACGCTATGATGGAGCTCCTTATGTCGGTGCTAATATACTCTGGCGTTTTTAATAAAGGAATTTAATTGATAAAATTAAAATATATACTGACAATAGCGCTATCTTTGATCTCTAACTTGTTATGTGCTAATGAGACGACTATCATCGACATTCCTCAATATAATCTCGAAGCCTATAAGTCGAGTGGGTATAGATGCTGTATCCCTAAGCCCTACGGCTTTTTAATCGATGTAAATAGCATCTATAAATCCCCCATTCGAGACTTTTCAAACAGAGGCGTGCAATATGCAGAAGGGCAAGTAGATGGCATTTATGGCTTTAAACTAGATCCTAACACTGGAATGTGTGTGTATATGGGTGGTGGCATTGTAAATCCTCGTGTAAACCAAAACCATCAATTCCATGTAAGTAGCTTCTCTCAAGTTAATGCAGGCGTTTCTACGTTTACAACCTCTTTCAAAAGGTGGTTTATACAAGTTGGGTTCAATGCTCAATTTGATGCCAATAAGAATGTCGACAATAGGTTTGCTAAAGCATCTCGCTATAGCGGGATTGTTTGGGGAAGGTATTGCTTGATGCCTAATTTAGGGCTTCATATTGGAGCTATTGTATTTACTGGTATCAATCAAACAACAGCATATCCTATTTTGGGCCTTGATTATATGCCAAATTGTCGCTGGAAGTTCAACCTTATTTTTCCTGTTTATCCATCGATTGCTTATTACTTTAATCCCGCTTGGTCCATTTCTGTTGCAGGCAGACCCTTTATCACAAGAGATCGCCTTTCCAACAAAGAGTTTGCCCACAATGGCATTTTTGAATACCGCAACATAGGTACGGAATTTTCTCTAAACTATAGTAAAAACCTACTTGCCTGGTCCTTACATGTAGGCTATGCTTATGGTGGCTCTTTTCAGGTACGTGATTCTCAGTCAAACTTAATTGAGAGCCTAAAGTTTAATGGAGCTCCTTATGTAGGCCTAAACCTTCTTTGGCGCTTCTAACCTACCTGGTAGGCAGGAAAATAGTCAAGTCTTTAGAATTTTTTAAAAGATATTCTCGCATTATCGTATTGGTTTCAAGAATACCCCGTGCTTTTTCCGGATTCTTTATTTCAACCTTACGCAAGATAGTGGCTATAGCCTCCATAATGTTCTCATGACTCATTAGCAGATCTATTTTTTCTCTATCTTCTGTAGTTAGATTTTGCCTTTCTCTTTCTTCTTCTAGATAAAAGTTGTCCAAATCTGTTAACCGATCTAGGCATTCTTTCCTTAGAGTACGAACAGGATCCCATATAGATGGTTCTCCTTTATCTGGAATACGAATATTTTTAAATTTACATTTATATTTAGAGTCATTCGTATCTTGGTTTTCATATCGATAATCTTGTAAGGATCGCTTCTCAATTGCATATTCTTGTAAAACATTAAAATGGTCTAGAGTTTTACTTTGTGGATCCTCTTTCAGGATTTTTAGTTGATTCTCTCTTCCTTTCAAATAATTTTTTTTCTCACCTATTTCACTAATAACCTTATCTATCGATTCTTTTATATGAGTAAGTGCAGAAGTTGCATTTTGTGCTTCTAGTATATCAGGATTTTCAAAAGTGACTCTTTTTACATGCTTGCGCTTTGCAGTTAGATCTGGAAGAGGCTCTTCCGATGATTTTACAGGAATAGTTGGGTTTTTTAACTTAGGTAAGTCATGAGCGTAACTGCGCCCAGTGTGTCCTACTTCCCTCAAAAGAAGTGCATCCCTTAAGGCCTTTATTTTATTAAAAATCTCAAAAGTTTGGTAAGTGGGATTCGCATGATACGTAATAACAAGTTCTTTTCCGACTTTGTTGTCATACCATTTACCATCTCTAAAAAGCATATTAAAAATTCTTTGCAAGACAATCGAAATATAAGAGCGTACAATTACGAATATATTTTTTGCTGCTTCTGGTCCCATATCAACAGGACCTAATAAGCGCAATGCAATATCGGGATTATATCCACTTATAGTCATAATTTTCCTCAAAAACTATATAGTTAAAAAAAGACAGCTAAAGAGGATGTTATAACTTAAGTTTATTAAGAAATTATAAATTTTAAAAAAATCGGGAAAAGTTTTTTGGAGTGCTGTAGCCAAGCTTGCAGCACTCCAAAAATATTAGCCCCTGATGAAGCCTTGTTGTGGTCCTTTTCCAGAGAAAGGTGTACCTCCAGGGGTTCCAGCTCCTGCAGCTGCAGGCTTTTCTTCTCTGCCAGCGACAACGTCAGCGACAATTTTACGCCATTTTTCAACAGTCTCAACGTAGAGAGGAGCAAATGCACGAAGGGCTGCAGATACCGCATGAGCCATATCAATCGTACAGTGAATTAATATGAGCTCTTCTTTGACTGCAACACCAATCCCGCCGCCTGCCATTTGTCCGCCGAGCATAGACCCTTCTAAGAGGCGCTCGTAAAGCTTTAGCTTAATTTTATCTTCTTTTGGAAGTCCATCTAGTACAGGGGAATAAAGATAGAGCCTATCTGAATTTGGCTCATAAGTTAAGTGCATGGAAAAGGTATCGTCAATACCCAAAATACACGTATTATTTTCATCAAACTGCAATCCTTCAATCCCAAGTTCCTTTCCAAATTCCTTAAGATTTTCTTCTGCGTTTTTCAATGACATGTTCTACTCCTTTTAAAAAACAGCTTTTTTTGCTTATGAGCCTATCCTAGCTTTTTTATCTTTTAAAGTAATCTATTTTTATTGTAGCTTGAGTATAAAGTTAAAATTTTAGGAGTATTTATGAGTGTAGAGACAAAGAAAGCAGGTATGGAGATTGAACTTTCAACCTCCCAAGGCTCCCCTCTTCCCTTTGGCACTAGCTTTTCAGATAGCGATGTAAATTTTTCCGTTTTTTCCAAAAGTGCAACTTCTATGACTCTTGCACTTTACTATCCTGATGAGCATCTACCCTTTCAATCAATAAACTTAAATCCGCTAACAAACAAAACAGGAGATGTATGGCATGTACTCGTGCACTCTGTACCCCATAATATTCACTACTGTTATTTTGCAGATGGCCCTGATGATATTATGCAAGGGCATATTTTTGATTCAAAAAATGCTTTAATTGATCCTAGAGCTCATCTTCTTTCTCAATCTACGCACTGGGGAAGCAAAGATCTTTATCTTAGGAATATTTTACAAGCTCCCCTGTCATTTGACTGGAAAGATGATGCTCATCCTAATCACCCTTTAGAAGAGATGATTATCTACGAAATGCATGTGAGAGGATTTACCCAAGATCCATCTAGTCACACAAAAAATCCAGGAACTTTTCTTGGTGTCATCGAAAAAATTCCTTACCTTAAAGCCCTCGGAGTTACTGCTGTTGAGCTTTTGCCTATACATCCCTTTAATGAATGTGAATATCCAAAAACAAATCCTGTCACTGGAGCACCTCTCTACAACTATTGGGGCTATTCTACGATTAATTTTTTTTCTCCTATGAACCGCTATGCTGTTATAAGAGAAAATACGATAATTGAATTCAAAACAATGGTAGCAGCCCTTCATGCAGAGGGTATAGAAGTTATATTAGATGTAGTTTTTAATCACACTGCCGAAGGAAATGAAAAAGGTCCGACCCTTTCCTTTAAAGGCTTTGAAAATTCCATCTATTATATGCTTTCACAAGGAGAGTACCTCAACTACTCAGGCTGCGGCAATACATTTAACTGTAACTATCCAGCAGTTCGCGATCTTATATTAGATTCATTGCGCTATTGGGTTGCAGAAATGCGTGTTGATGGATTTCGCTTTGACTTAGCAACTATTCTTGGAAGAGCCCAGGATGGTACACCTCTTGCAAATCCCCCTCTTTTAGAAAGCATTGCTCTTGATCCTGTACTTGGAAAAACAAAGCTTATTGCAGAAGCGTGGGATGCAGGTGGGCTTTATCAAGTGGGATCTTTTCCCTCATGGGGAGTTTGGGCGGAGTGGAATGGAAAATACCGTGACAATGTAAGAGATTTTATTAAGGGCACGGATAATACTGTAGGCCTTTTTGCAACAAGGCTTTGTGGTTCACCTGATTTATATGCATCTAGCAGAACACCTGGTCATAGCGTTAACTTTCTTACTGCACATGATGGGTTTACCTTGATGGATCTTGTTTCTTATAATGATAAACATAATGAAGAAAATGGCGAGAACAATCAAGATGGAACCAATCAAAATGATAGCTGGAATTGTGGTGTGGAGGGCTCTACAAATGATAAATCTATTCTTTCCCTGCGAAATCGTCAAGTAAAAAATTTTATTACAGCTTTGATGGTGTCTCAAGGAACGCCCATGATTTGCATGGGTGACGAAATTGGACAATCAAAAAAAGGCAATAACAACACATGGTGTCATGATAGCGATCTCAATTGGCTCTCTTGGATAAATGGTCATCTAGAAGCTGAAATTTTTCGCTTTATGAGTTTGATGATTCAATTAAGAAAAAAACATACCCTGTTGAAAAGGGGCATTTTTTTAACAGATCGTGATATTAAATGGCACGGCAAAAAGCCTTATGAGCCCAATTGGAATCCTGATAGCCGCTTTATAGCCTATACGCTTATTGATCAAGTGCTCGAAAATAATCTCTATATTGCCTTTAATGCTGGCTATGAAACAGCTCAGGTTAATGTTCCTTATCCTCCTTACAGTAAAACATGGTATAAAATTGTCGACACTGCAGCTGCATCACCAGAAGATTTTACGCCTCCAAAGAGCGCAAAACCCTTGGAGACTTTAGAAATTGCCATGATTCCCCATTCAGCTATTATTTTGAAGGCGCTTTAAGTATACACAAACAAGTTAAATGCGAGGAACAACAATGCCTTGTTGTTTCATGTATTTTCCTTTTCTATCGGCATAAGAAACTTCACATTCTTCTGCCGCTTCGAAAAAGAGTACCTGAGCAAGCCCTTCGTGTGCATAAATTTTTGCAGGTAATGGTGTTGTATTAGATATTTCAAGTGTTACATGCCCCTCCCATTCTGGCTCAAAGGGAGTTACATTCACAATAATTCCACAACGTGCATAAGTTGATTTGCCAAGGCAAATAGTTAAAACATTTCTTGGAATGCGAAAGTATTCAACGCTTCTTGCAAGGGCAAAAGAATTGGGCGGTATAACACAAACATCTGCTTTAATATCTACAAAGGAATCATCATTAAATTGCTTAGGATCAACAATAGAATTGTAAACGTTCGTAAAAACTTTAAATTCATCAGAAACACGTAAATCATAGCCATAACTTGACAGTCCATAACTTACAAGAGGTATGGATTCTTCTTTCGTTCTTACTTGTCTATCTTCGAATGGTTCGATCATCTTATGTTCTTTTGCCATTTTACGAATCCAGTGATCTGCCTTGATGCTCATAATTTTTAGCTCCTCAAAATATATATTTTCCGCCAAACGATATCAATTTTCTTGATTTTCATCTTCTCATTTCTGTATGATCAGCTTTCTTTTTCCGCCCAGGTGGTGAAATTGGCAGACACGCCAGATTTAGGTTCTGGTACCGCGAGGTGTGTAAGTTCGAGTCTTATCCTGGGCATTTTTTCTGAGCACTTTTTACACTCCTTAATATTATCTTAATTACAGTTAGCTATGATGCTCAACATGTTTAAAAATTACTCACAATTTGAAAAGGTTTATTATGTCTAACACAATGATTGACTCTCTACCATCTAATGTATGGAATCCAGCATTTAACGAAACTGTGGGAAGAAGTCCTCTTCTTGCTCCGCCTGCATCAGAGCCTACTGAATTGCGTAACAGAATTGAGCAAGCAGCTACGGATGCTATCTCCTCATTCAAGGAGACAACTACAAGTGGAAAAGAGATTACAGGTTGGCAGATCTACACTGTTCTTTCGGCAAGACATGAGGACATTCATTCACGTATCAACGACTATTTCAATGACATCGAAGTAAATAGTGCAAAAACCAAAAAGGTACAAAAGCTTCAACAATGTTTGAGAAGTCAAAGTGGTGATAATGGTGTAGATTGGTCTCACAACACAGAAATGCAAGTATTGCTTAATGCATGCCGAGGTTATGGTGTTGTTGTTGACACAGGTAAATTCACATTTACTGAAGCAGAAAAGACAGCTCTTCTTGCCAATACAGACACAGCACTAGATGGACTCATGACTTCCAACAAAAATGCTGAAATGCGTCTTAGCTACTTTAAAAACATGGAATTGGAAAATACGACAACGCTTGCAAACTTGTTAAAAGCAGTACATGAAGCTGTTATGGCTATTGTGCATAACATTGGAAAATAATGGTTGCTCTATGTCTCTGTCTAATTCGTTGCCGCAAAAAGATCTTGAGTCAGTAAATCTTTACTTAAAAAAGGTTCTTATAGACCATTTTAATGGCAAAGAGCTTTTACAAGATGCTTGTGACATATCAAATGCTTCTGTAGAAAAGCTCTACACCAAAGCATATGAGTTTTACCAGGCAGGAGACTCCTTGGGAGCTATCAATGCATTTGGATTGCTCATCCATGTAGACCCATTTTCCCAAGTATTTTGGATGGGGCTTGGATCTGCAAGACAGCTTAATAGCGAGCATGAAAAAGCTTTACAAGCCTTTGCCATTGCAGCGCTTTTAGATGATCAAGATCCAGCACCGCACTACCATGCGGCTCAAAATTATCTGGCCCTTAATAACGAAGAAGACGCTCTGAAAGCACTCGACCTTGCAGAAGCCCTTTCTACGATGAGTGCGATGCACGCCCCTTTTCAAGAGCGTGTTGCAAAGTTAAAGGGATACTACTATCAAACTTATAAAGGTTCATATGGAAATAGGTAGTTTTTTACCAAGAAGCGATGTATTGACAGACTGTTTTACTCCTGTAGAAAAACAAGAGATTACAGAAATAACACAAGATGCAGAAGTTGCACTAAATCCCCTTCATGACTTGCCCATATTACCAAAGCCAAAAGAATTTAATTTGGACTACATGTTTTTGAGATTGCAAGAAGCTCAAGGTGACCTTACAAGAGCTGAATTGCAAAATCAAACGACTAGAATAGAAGAAGAGGCAAAAAAGGTGCGTGATCTCAGAGAATTACGTACTAAAAAAGTACAAGAAGCAGCAGAAAAAGTAAGCTCAACAAAAAGCTGGGGGCTTCTTGTAAGAGCTGCCACCGTATTTACTTCTCTTGTGTCTATTGGAATAGGTATTACTGCCGTTGCAACAGGCGCTGGTCTATTTGCAGGTGTTGCTATGATTGTGGCAGGAAGTGCAATGCTTGCAAATGAAGTTGCATCAGAGCTCAAGCTTTGGGATAAACTTGCAGATATTCTTGCTGGCAATGATAAAAAACAAAAAGAGCGCATCTTATATCATCTTGAGTTGTGGATAGCACTTGGAACTGCTTTAATTAGCGTTCTTAGTTTATCAGCAGGTTCCACAGCCGTCTTAAAAAACGGTGTAAAAGTGGCTCAAATGGCCTTGCAGGGTGGTTCTCAAGTGATTAGCGGTGTTGCTTCCTTTGGAAGGACTATGAATGAACAAAACAGGCTTTACCTCGAACATGAAGTTAAAAAACTTGATGGTAGAGTCAAATTTGTTTCTAAGAGCCGTGAGACTCTAACAGAGCATCTTACTTCTTCATTCAAGCGTCAAGAAGAGCTTGGAAAGTGTAAATCTCAGTGGTTTGACAGCAATAAAGAACAAGCAAAACATATAGCATCCATAATAAGTGGTACAAGAGGATAATAAAATGGAAATAAGTAGCATTCAAAACAGTCTTCCAGCAAATGTAGCATCAACAAAGAAAACACCTTCAGATCTAGACGTATTCTTGTGCTTACTAGAATCTCAAGGGCTTTGTCAAAAGTCACGCATTGAAGAATTAAGACATGCATTTCAAAAGTTACATGAGACTACACTCAAAACAGATCGAGTAGCAAATAACTACTTTACACAATCTATATTTACGGCAGTAACAGGTGCGCTATCAGCTACGCTTACAATTTGCGGCGGAGTCACACCCTTCTTCAAAGGCGATGAAGCTCGCCTAAAAGGGATTACCCAAATATTTACAGCCTTATCAAATATTTGCGAGGCTGCTGGAAGAACTGCTCAAAGTGCACAAGAAGGAGATCGTGTAAAATTACAACAAGCTGCAACGCTTGCTGAAAAAGTACATGCTGCGTCTGAAGAGGTTCTTCGCAGCTTAAAACAACTAGAGCAAGGCAATACAAGCGCTATTGACAATTTGCTGCGTACAATGGCAGAACTTGCCCGCCTTGCAAATCAGTAATTATACACAAACAGGTTCAAAAATCAATTCTTGAACTTGTTTGTGTCTATAATCTTTTTTGAATATAGACGCTTGCTCTTCCCCAGCTAAAGGGAAGAGTAAGTTCTTTTACAACTTCAAAAATAGGCTTTCTCGTATAGTTGTCAATGGGGTAGCTAACCGTTGCAATGCTAGCTCCAGGGGGTAAGTTCTCTAATTTCTCTCCAAGAATTTTTAAAAATGGTTCTTCAAAACAAGTTCCATAAAGATATACGCCCTTTACTGCTGAAAAATCAGCGTTCCTAATATCATCTCGCCTGAATTGAACATCGCTTAAATGAAAGCGCTCTTTTATTCTTTTGGCATTGTTTACAAATCTTGGGTTATGCTCAATACCAAGGACTTTGGCGCCTGTAAAGCAATGAATCCAAAAGGATGTCCTACCTGTTGCTGATCCCAAGTCCAAAAAAAGAGAATCCGGTTCAATTTTCATCTCTTTTATAATTTGTTCTAAAGTAGTAAGTGGTGTTTCGCCATAAGTATAAAGTTCTTCTTCGCCTATCGCCTGCAAGAAGGTTTTACTTACTTTAAAGGGAGAATCAAAAAAATAGTATAGTTTAAGGGCGATGTCTATTTTAAAAAAAAGCTTGTTTCTATAAAATCTCTTTGCAACTCTTAAATTTTCTATCCAATACTTTACTTTTACAAGAAAATTGAGATAAACAAGAGAGGGAAGCTCTTTTACATTCCACATAGTCTTAGACTAATACTGCCTTGGGAAGTTGAAAAAAGACATCTTCTTGTGTAAAAACAACATCTTCTACTTCAGTAACACCTATTAACATAAGTTTTTGAATGCATTTTTGAACAATATCTTCAGGAGTGGATGCCCCTGCAGTAAGACCTATGGTTTTTACATTTGTAAACCATTCTGACTCAATTTCTTCTTCGTTATTAATCAAATAAGCTGCAACTCCCCTTCTTGCTGCTGTTTCTCGCAATCGGTTGGAATTAGAACTTTTAGGATCACCTACTACTAAAACCAAATCTGTCACATCTGTAATCTTCCCAAGGGCCATTTGCCTATTTGTCGTTGCATAACAGATAGAAGAGCTTGGCAAGGTTTCAGTTTGAGGATATTTTTGTACTAAAGCTTCAGTAATTTCTTTTACATCATCAAGGCTCAACGTTGTCTGTGTTAGATAAAAGAGCTTATCACTCTGTGTAAACTGAAGGGCTTTTACATCTTCTACAGACTCTACAATAGTCGTAACATCAGGCGCTTCCCCAGCAGTGCCTATCGTTTCCACATGGTTTTTATGACCAATTAAGATGATGTAATAGCCTTTTTCAGCGTAACGTTTTGCAGCGGAATGCACTTTTGTAACAAGTCCACAAGTCGCATCAATCTCTATTAAATTTCGGCTTTTAGCAACAGTTCTTACTTGTGGAGGAACGCCGTGGGCAGAATAGATTAGCCTTGATCCAACGGGTACATCTTCTAGATCTTCAATGAATACAGCGCCCTTTGCTTTTAGTCTATCAACAACGTATCTGTTATGGACAATTTCATGTTTTACGTAAATGGGAGCTCCCCAAAGGAGAAGAGCTTTTTCAACAGTTTCAATAGCTCTTTCAACACCCGCACAAAAGCCTCTTGGCTTAGACAATAGCAATTTCATAACAAATCCTTACTTAAGCGCTAGAATAAAAGACGAAGTATACACCTAAATCCTTGAATTGTAAAATCAAAATCTCTTGATAGTTAATAAATTTTTTAATATATGTCATAAGAAAGAGGCATGTATGTTAGATGGAAAAATAAGCGAAGCAATTTTCAAATATTCAATCATTCAAAAAAGTGAATCTCGCTGGTATCAAAGTCCTATTAAGCACCTTTTACTTATGATTTTTCAGCGCTTTGTCAGTTCCGAAATTATCGAAAGAAACTTTTCTTCCCTCTCTAGCAAGAATATCAGCCGGCTAACAGATAAACAGATTCAGCAACTATCTCCTCAAACATTTGGTAATATTCAAGGAACTGCTCGAAGTGCTCTAATAAACAGGATTCATATCATTTCAAAAGATATCTTTAATCCAGAACAAAAAATGGCTATATCTTCACTTGAGCGACTTACAAATATCACAGTCGATGAAATTAGAATATTTTCTCCAGAAGATACATGCACATTTATTCAAGACTATATAAGTAAAAATCCTGAAAAGACACTTTCTAAGCCATTAGAAGAAGCTTTTTATAGAGCATCGTCAAAATTTCATACTTTGCCACAAACCATACGCATGAATATGCTCGAAAGGTTTGCAGTATCAGCTACTAGTGATGAGGTTGTTCTATTTACCAAAGAGCAAAAACTTTTGTTACTTCAGGCCTATGCTACAATAGCCTCAAAAAGGGTAATAAAGCAATTGAATGAATTTATAAGAAATCTCTTTTTTGTTGATGATCGAAGCTTCTTACAATTTAATGCAAAAGAGGCATGCTCATTTATAGAATCTTATGGCTTTATGTTAAAACATAATCCTCAACTCTTTACAGAGGATGATTGGGTTAGACTAAACAGGGTACTTCCAAAAGCGTTACCTGAATTAGAAACCTTGCAAAACAAAGAGATTTTGTTACAACTATGCTCGCGCTTTCCAGAAGAACGAAGTGCACAACCCTCTGAGCATGTTATAGTGCCTGATCGATTATCTGTGCTTAAATCCACCCCATTAGAGGCCATTTCTAAATTTTCTCCAAAAGAAGCTTTTAAATTTATTAAAGATTATATAGATGATTCTAGAGAACCCCTTAGTAAGAAAGATTGGGAAAAATTAGAGCCTGTCTATTCTATGACCCTAACATCCCTTAAGTTAGCAAGAAGATCAAGACTTGCTATGATTAAAGCATTTCAACGAGATCCTGTGTCAGATTTTCCTTGGATCCAGATACTTCAAAGCACTACACTTGAGGATGTAAAAAAATTTACTCCACAAGAAGCATATGCATTTGTTGCAGCTTATGCAAGCGTGCAAATGTCTGGATGGGAGCCTGGCACAAAAACTTCAGTAAAACATCCTATGAGCGATGATAACTGGAAGGTCTTTACAGCTGCGCATAGGAAGTCAGCAACATAACATGAGTTAAGTAACGTCAGCTCGATTTTTAACTAGGTTATTGTTAACAACTTAAGCTCTTGTTCATTAAAATTTAAAGCTGGTTTTTTGGGTTGTATATTAGGAATAGGAATGACTCTAACGAAAATAAATGAAACACGGAGCCACAGAGA
>JARLHF010000035.1 GCA_031292375.1 Chlamydiales bacterium | reverse complement strand
GGCAACGAGGATGGTGGAGAAGCTGCTGCCATTATATTCTCTCTCGTTCAAACCTGCCGCACTCTCGGAGTTAATCCACGTGAATATCTTGAGGACGTCATGCGTTGTCTTATGTCCCATAATTCTCAAAAGTTATATGAGTTTTTGCCTGATCAATGGATGGCTAGTAAAAGTTCATTAAATTGCTAGATGGCCTTATTTGACGCTTACAATCTACCAAAAACGGTGGCGTATAGAAGAATATCATAAGTCAATTAAGCAAAACGCTAGTCTTAAGAAATCACCTGCATATTTTTGCATCAATTGTCGCTTATTGCAAGCTCGAATTTCTTAGAACCAAAACTTCATTGAATCATTTTGCGCTCAAATACAAACTACTTATAAAGGCAAATCAAATTGCATTACAAGAGATTAATAAATTATTTGAAAAGGCTGTGCCTGCGTAAGGTGAGTTAATTAGCATCTCCAGAAAGCTATAAAATATTTTTCTAAAAAGCTGCATGAACTACCATTACTGGTTTTAATCATAAAGATTCTGTAAATTTCATGTGCATTTATTTCAAATAATATGGTAGCCTCCTGGGCTTTGTGTTTTTTCAAACTTAGCTATATGAGTGATTTATGAAATACTTGCGTCTTATCTTCTTGTTGCTATTTATACCACTCTTTCTTCATGCGTACGATCAAGGTGAGAGCAAGAACCTTTATGATAAAGTTGTCGCAGAATGGAATCAGTCTGGAACACTCATTAATCAAGCCAACAGACTCTCTTCCAACCAACATGATAAACGCATCCCCCTTCTTAATGAAGCTATTGCTGCTTGTAACCGGGCCATTGGGCATTGTAATGCCTTTTTTAGAGATTACGGAAAACAACCTTCAAAAAAGCGAAATGAACAGTGGCGCATAGCCATGAAAAATCAATTTAGAGATGCAAAAGACAAATGTTCTGCCAGAATAAGCTCTCTAGAAACCGCTATCAAAGAGATTACTCTTGTAAACGCAGCTTTTGAAAAAGTAAATCTCTCTCTTCAAGAGGGACAAAAAAAAGCCGATCTTGCAGAAACTAAGAACAGAGAGTGTCTTCGCCATTTAAACAATGCCGATACAGTTGTTACAATGCTACATGAGGTGGCAAAACTCTATGAAGAAGCTGCTACTTATGTGCAAGAAGCTGCATCTCATATCGCCACCTGTGGAAATGCAAGCGACAAAAAGTGGCTGAAGGAGAAGGAGCAAAATTATCTAGACACTGCTACCAAATACAGAAAAGAGGCTGCCGAGTGGCCAGCAGCTATTTTAGCCCAAAAGAGTATCTTAAATGAAAAGCTTGCAACGTTGAGAGAAGAGCGTAAGTTATTTGAAGAACAAGGCTTAAAACGCAGTGCTTATGAAGTACAAAAACAAATGGTAGCGATTCTAGAACAGCTCATTAAAGGCTCCTCTGTACATGATGAAGAAATTCTACAGCTAAAAGCATCTCTTGCACTTTACGAAGCAGAAGCGGATAGAAATCGTTTAACTAATAGCACTCAAACACTCACTGAAGACGAATTTAGGAAAAGAGAGGAAGTTAGAAGAGAACTTTTCTATGCAAAGCAATTGCTTGTAACTCCTGAATTATTTCTTCCAAGCCTTTTCTCACAAACCACACGTCCTTTTGCTCTATCTCTAGATGGACAAGTTTCTAAAAAAGACACATACTTTACTCTTTATACAGAGCAATTTTATCGCTTTCTCATCCAAAGTGATCTGCCGGCCACCCAAATCCTTGTAAAAGTGGGCAAAGAAGGCAGTATCATTCATGAAGAAATAATCACGCTTCCTCTAAAAAACATCCAAAGCTGGGAACAGTATGTCAAAGACGATGGAATGATATTCATCCCTGAAACAAGACTAAAAACTGAATTTGGAGTGGAATTGCGCATTAGCTTTGTCTGTGATCCTAAATGCACCTTCTCTATGATCGTTGCACAGAAAGTTACTTGCCCTGACTATCAGCTTTCTATTGCTTTAGATGCAGGAAACGCTCTTTACAACACCAGCTTTTTAGTGCCCCCTCCATGGCAATTGAGCTCTCTTAGAAAACCTGCTCTTCCATGTACTAACGTTCCTACCAATAAAATCGCTCCCTTTGTAACCTTTACTTTAAGTGAGCACCTCAATCCTACCTTTTCTTCAGAACCAGTTCATTTCCCTGGTCTTAACCAATTTGTAGGGGAATTAAAAAGAGATCCTCTAGCACTCGCTGGATATGTTCAAAATGAAATAGCTCTCGTAGATCCTTTTCTTATCCAAGAGAATGGAGTTTTTCAAGCTCCAGGAATTCATAGGAATGCCTATAGAACTTATCTAGAAAAGCAGGGCTCTCCTTGGGAACAATGTCAGCTCCTAGTGTATCTTTTGCGAAGTGCGGGTTATCAAGCACTCTATATTAAAGGAGGTCTTTCTACTCTTCCCAAAATTTTTGTAGAAAAAATGCTCTTTACAAACCTACCTAAAGAGCAAAAAGAGGGTGTGTTAAATTACCCTTTTGTCCTCTTTTTTAATGGGAAAAATTGGGTTTCACTCTTTCCTTGGATGAAGGAAATGCAGATAGAGGAGGGCTACGACTTATATAACTTTATGCCAGAAGAGTATGCAAGCGCTGATAGATGGATCTTACGTTATTTAAAAAGTGACGAGAGAATCATAAAACATATTGCTCCTGACGGAAATGATACAGCAGGTGTTCTTTTCATACGTTTTGTTGAAGAGGAGATTAGAAAACAGGGCTTATCTTTAATGGATGTTGGAGTACATCGTACCCAAATCAAAAAGCAGTTCACCTGCTGGGAAGATTTTCCGCGGCCCTCATTTAGCGGGCAACTTCAAATTATAGATTCGCTGAAAAGTTCCAATCTCTTTGCTATGGCTCAAATAGAGATCTTTTCTCAAGAGAATCCACAGAAAAAGTTATCTCTATCTGTACCTTTGGCTGAATTGAATTGCAGCATAATTTCTCTGTACTTTTCTGCCAATAGCAAAAATGGTCACAGATTGTTTGTACAGGCAGCGGAAAGGCCTAAAGCATCTTACCTAGATCTAGATGAATCAGACCATGTAATGAATATCAAGCTGACGTACGAAGTTCCTTTGGGAGCTACTCTTTCTCAAGCAACACAAACGCTCTCTTTTGCCAAAGGGACAAGTGCAGCACTTTGTTTTCATTTTGGAGGGGCCAGTCCGCAAATGACTTCTCAATTTTATGAGCAGTTTGCAAAAGAAAAAGATGAGACTAAGCGCATACATGCTCTTCTTGCCTTTGTAGGCACTTCTTATTTTGAAAAATGTGGCCGTACAGAGAGCTTAATTGCTGATCTTCATAAAACAAGGCCTACCACAGCTCTTGCTTTTGGCCTTGCTAAACTCTCTCCAGATTCATCCAAAGGTCCTATTAAAGGAGAGCCAGACTTAAAGTTGCCTCAAGTGGACATGTTTTGGTTTCATGCAAATCCCCCTCAAAATCCCCCTCCTTCTATCTGGAATCAAGAGGGCTATACAGCTAGCAGACAACTTAAAGCTCTTATAACTGTTGATTCTTCTTCGAATGAACATCAGATTTTAAGTGAAATCTTTAAAGATCCCTATCCTATTTCTACGGTAAAACTTTTGCAATTAGCTCACCTACAACACAAGAAAAATGGACTGCCAGGAGAAGGTTTTGCCATCTTTACTCCCTCTTCTTTTGAAGCTGCAGAAAATACGCCTGAAGTAGCACAAGCTCTCTATTTTTCTCATTTGGAAAATTTAAATCTTCGTGATGTTCAGTCAGCCTCATTGAGCAGTTGGGGTCTTCTCAAAAATCTGCTAGGTCAAGAAAACTCTTTAAGTAGCTGGACATATGCTTACATGACTCCAGGACCCATCTTAAGTTTAGATGGGTCTTATAAAGAAACAGGTGCCCTCATTCTCAATCCTAACACACAATATGCCTTGATCACTGGCAATAATCTACTGTTTCACGGAGGCTTAGGCTCCCCCTTGCCAAGCAATTACACAACGTCTCAAGGAATTAGTGAATGGGATCTTGTTCTCACTAACCATGGTTATACATTAGATGTTGCACGTCCTACAGCAACTTTTGCTACCCCACTACCTTCTCCTAGAACAACGCAGTGGATCCCCGATGTAAGGCCTGAACATAAGGCTAATACACATACCGTAGCAGATCCCATCGATGTAGTGAGTGGAGCTTTTTACATCGATGAGGTCGATCTCAATTTGCCAGGCCCCTTCCCCCTTGAAGTACGGCGTAATTATAACAGTCAAAATCCCCTACTAGGTGACTTTGGATGCGGATGGAAACTGGGGCTAAATCCGTTCCTTATTGAGCAAGAGGGAAAACTGTATGCTGCAGAAGCAGATGGTTCAATTATCATCTATCGCTACATCCCAGAAAATTCTCGCTGGCAAGTTTCCTTCGAAGATAATCCCGACCTCTGTAATTTTAGCCAAAGAGGTATGGGAGGCCTTGCTAACCCCTTTCATGCTTATATCAAAGATAACGTGCTCTATAGCACAGATGGCTCCACAAGGCATTTTGAAAAAGGATTACTTAAAAAATGGATCGATGCCAAAGGATGTATCCTCACATTTTTCTATAATGAGAAGCGCTTATCTCGTATTGAAAACTCTAATGGTGATTTTTTAGGATTTCATTACAATCATGAAGGCAAGATCTCCGAAGCCTATGTTAAAGATGGCAGAAGAGTCTCTTACAACTACGATTCACAAGGAGATCTTACACAAGTCACGCTTCCCAATACAGCTAAGATCTTTTATGAATATGACAGATTCCACCGTATCATCAGAGAAACAAAACCCCACGGGAAAGTTTTGGAAAATATCTATGATGATAAGGGAAGAGTCGTTGAACAACGCGCGCCTATGGGCTTGCAGCAAGAGCTGATTACAAACGCCACTCTTGCCTATCAAGAAGGTCTCACACTTGTTACAGATGCCGCTGGCGGCCAAACAATTTATAAAATTTTCCAAAAACAGATCTATAAAATTACAGATCCTCTGGGCTATCAAACCTATAGTTCTTGGTTCATAGACGATAAAACCTGGTTTGACCCCCTCACAGAAAGCGTCATAAACTGGAACCAGCCAGGAGCATGGCCAAGGAGCTTAAAATCCACTACAGATAAACGAGGCCTCACCACTTCCTATCTCTACGACAAAAAGGGCAACCCCACAGAAATAACTCTTGAAGGAGAGGATCTAACAGGTAATGGGGAGAGATCGGTCACTAAAAAGCTCACCTATAATGAGCGCAACCTCTGCATCCAAGAAGATATTTTAGATCATAAAACTGTCACCACTTATCTTGATCATAAACCACTGCCTATCAGGATAGAAAAGTACGTTAACAATACACTGCTTTCTTATATAGAGCGCAGATACAACAGCGTTGGTCAAATTATAGGGGAAGATCAGCCAGGAGCTTCTGTTTGGTGGCAATATGACACTCATGGATTTCTAAGTCAAAAAAATCAAATAACAAAAACTGCAGATGCAAACGTGGTAAGTGATTATTCTTATAATCATCAAGGGCAATGCATAAAAGTAACTACCGCAGACAGCATCCAACAGAATGATTACGACATTATGGGAAATCTGCTGACATCTAAGCACTATTCTCCCAACGGCACACTTCTCTCTGCAACTTACTTAGGCTATAACCTTAATAATCAACCGATCTGGAAACAAACAGCCAACGCACAAAATACTCTCCACTTAGATTATCACGCTTCTGGCCTTCTTCAAGCTAAAAGGCAAACACTCACTTCAAATGCCATCGCCTACACCCTTTATGAGTACGATTCCAGAGGCAATTTAATTCAAGAGGTAGATCCAAGAGGCGCTTGTATCTATCGCGACTACGATGCTCTAAATAGAATTCAATCTGAGACAAGAGAAGGGCTCTCTACCCTTTTCTCCTATGAGTCTGGAGGACTTGTAGAAAGTGTCACCACACCTTCTGGTGCAAAAACAACACGTCTCTATACCACTAATGGCTTGTTAAAAGAAGAGATCTATCCCGATGGAACTAAGAACAGCATCGTATACGATTTCTTTGGAAGACCGATTCGTGAAATTAAAAATAATATCACCTGGGAAATCACCTACGATGACCTCAATCGAAAAATCATACATATTCATGCCTTAACAAAGGCTACAGAAACCCAAACATTCGATGCAAGAGGCAACCTGATCAGCTTCACTGATGCTGCAGGCTACACATTAAAGAAAACCTATGATGGCTTGAATCGTATAAAAACAGAAACGACTCCCAATGGCGATACTACCCATTGGGAATATCAAGGAAGTTGCATGTATTGCATTCTTCCCAGCAATGAGCTCATAGGCAAACGCTATGAGGCAGG